>JBJTSJ010000282.1:0-10747 GCA_046076605.1 Tabrizicola sp. | reverse complement strand
GCAAGACCGCCGACGATGTCCTCGACATCGCCATGAACATGCGGCCCAACGTCATGGTCGTGGACATCAACATGCCCGGCAATGTGCTGACTGCGATCGCGCGGTCGACCTCGATGAACCTGCCGACCCGGTTTCTGGCCTTTACCGCGTCCGAGTCGGTAGAGACCGCCATCGCCGCGCTTGAGGCAGGCGCTCTCGGCTACCTGCTCAAGGGGGCGTCGCTCGATGAATTGTGCGAGGCGATCCGCTGCATCCACAACGGCGAGACCTACATCGCCCCGGTCTTCGCCTCGCGGGTCGTCACTGCCCTGCGGCGCGCGCATGAACAGAAGGCGGTTCCGCGGGTCCGGTTCAGCCGCCGCGAAGAGGAAGTCCTGCGCCTGCTTCTACGCGGCGGCACCAACAAGGAAATCGCCGACGCCCTCATGATCAGCGAAAAGACGGTGAAGCATTACATGACGATGCTGATCCAGAAGCTGAATGTGCGGAACCGGGTGGAAGTCGTTCTTGCCGCACAGATCCTGGCCGAAAGCGGCAATCTGGCGCAAGCTCCAGCGAAAGAACAGCGCCTGAACTGAGCGGCCTGCCGGCACCGTCCTTTTGCAAGGCGTCAATCGCCCAAGTCCGCCAGTCTTTGGCGCTAGGGCCAGGCGGGAGTGTCTTCACAAAGGCGTAGCTCTAAGTGGTGCCCAGAGCCGGAATCGAACCAGCGACACGCGGATTTTCAATCCGCTGCTCTACCAACTGAGCTATCTGGGCACCGAGGCCTAAGGGCGCGCTGCCCTTTTGGTGGGCGGGTGATACTCAAGGGGCGGGGTGCTGTCCAGAGGGAAAACGAGACCTAGTGCGCCTTTGGCGGGGGATCGGCGTCAGCCCCGTCCTCGGCCTCTTCCTCGGTCTCGGCCGGGATGCGGTAACCTTCGGTCAACCAGCGGCCAAGGTCGACGTCGGCGCAGCGGCGGCTGCAGAACGGGCGGTAGGCCGCAACCACGGGTTTGCCGCAGATCGGGCAGCTCATGCCGATCCCCGGGGCATCAGCTGGGTCAAGGGCAGGCGGTCGCGCTTGCGGGTAAGCTCGTAAAGGCCAAGCGTCGTCCAGCCCGCCAGGTTCGCCTCGCCGTCAGACTTGAAGGCGGCCTTCAGCACCTGGTCCAGAATATGCCGGTCGCGCTTGGGCATCGGCGCGAAGTCCACCACCACCTGCCCGCCAAGACCCCGCAGCCGCAGCTGCCGCGGCAGGTCGCGTGCTGCCGCCACATTGGCCTTCAGCGCCGCCGCAGGGGATGTGTCGGGACCGGTGTTCACATCCACGGCCACCAGCGCCCGCGTCGGCTCGATCAGCATGCTCGCCCCGGCTTCCAGTGCCACCCGTACCGCCTGCAGCTCCTCCACTGCCTCCAGCACCCCATGACGCTCGAAACTTTCTGGCTCGGTATCCGCGTCGTCCACGGCCGGATCCAGCCAGTCGCGAAACGCAAGGTCATGCGCCGAAGGACCGTCCACCAGGAGCTCCGGCCCGCCCGACACATCGGCCAGCACTGCCTCGGCCAGGCCCCGCATCGCGGCGATGTCCTCGACGATGGCCTGGTCCTCGGCGTCGGCGCAGCCCGACCGCAGGATCAGCCCCAGCCGCGTGTCCGCCCCCTTCATCCCGGCCTCGGCCATCGCCGACAGCTCGGACCGGCGCTCCTCGTCCTTGATGCGGCGGCTGATGTTCAACCCCGGCGCATCCGGCGTCACGATCGCATAGCGCGACTTGAACAGAAGCCGCGTCGTGACCGGCAGCGCCTTGCCCGCCTCGGCCGGACCGGTCACCTGCACCAGAAGCCGCTGGCCCGGAGCCACCCCGGAAATCTGCCGCAGAAAGCCCGAGCCGCCCGGCAGCTTGACGAAAATCCCGCCCTGGCCCTTGACCGGCCGGTCCGCCACCGCCCGGAAGATCGCACCCGGCAGCACCACATCTCCCTCCGGGTCGATGGCCAGTTCCTCCAGCTGCCCGTCGACCAGAAGGGCGGCCGCCTGGCGACCTGCGATTTCGTCAAGGACCAGAAGCCGTCCCTTCATTCCTGCCTCCAGACCGGATAGCCGACCGCTGTCAACAGCGCCGCCGTCTCTGCCACCGGCAAGCCCATGATGCCGGTGAAGGATCCGGAAATCCACGGGATCAGCGCGCCCGCCAACCCCTGGATGCCGTAGCCCCCGGCCTTGCCCTGCCATTCGCCGCTGGACAGATAGGCGTTCAGCTCGGCATCCGACAGCCGTTTCATCTTCACCGTGCTCACGCTGTCGCGCACCAGAACCCGGTCACCGCGCCGCACTGCGATGCCGGTGATCACCTGATGCCGCCGCCCGGCCAAGGCCGTCAGGAAGGCCGCAGCCTCGGCCGCGTCCTCGGGCTTGCCCAGAATGCGGCGGCCCAAAGCCACCGTGGTATCGGCGCACAGCACCACATCGTCAGGCCCGGCCGCCACCGCCAGCGCCTTCTCTCGCGCCAGCCGCAGGGCATAGGGACGTGGGCCTTCGCCCTTGTGCGGGGTTTCGTCGATGTCGGGGGGCAGGATCAGGTCAGGCAGGATGCCAAGCCCCGCCAGCAATTCCTTGCGACGCGGGCTGCCTGATCCAAGAATAAGCCGCATCAGTCAGTCCCGCGCATCTTGGCCCGAAAACCGGTGCCCACGTTTCGGGATGCGCTCACTTGAAGCGATAGTTGATGCGACCCTTCGACAGGTCGTAGGGGGTCATCTCGACCTGCACCTTGTCACCGGCCAGAACCCGGATGCGGTTCTTGCGCATCTTGCCTGCCATCGTCGCGATCAGTTCATGGCCGTTCTCGAGTTCGACCCGGAATGTCGCGTTCGGCAGGAGTTCCTTCACGACGCCGGGGAATTCGAGAGTGTCTTCCTTGGCCATGGTCTCTCCATTGCAGATGGGCCCACGGGGTGTCCCGCAGGCGTCCGGGGCGCCGTATGCCCCCGAAAGGGCCGGTTTTCAAGCAGATTCGTGCGGGCTTGACCGCCAGGGGCGCGACGTCCCTGTGTCAGCGCAGGTCCATCCGGACATAATGCTGTCGCAGCGCGGCTGGCGATATGCCGTAGCCTGCGCGGAACTGGGCATAGAACTGGGTCAGCGAGCTGAATCCGCACTGTTCCGCCACGGACGAGATCGCCGTCGAGCTTTCCACCAGAAGCGCCCGCGCCCGCATCAGCCGCATCCGGTTGATGAACTGCTTCAGCGGCACCTGCATGGTCTTGGAGAACAGCGACAGGGCATAGTTTTCGTGCAGGCCGGTGACCGCGGTGACTTGTGCGTTCAGCAGGGGCTTGTCCAGGTTCTCCAGCACATGGCGCACCATCGCGATGACATGGCGCACATGGGCGGAACTCAGCGACCGGTCGGTGCCGATGTCGTCCTGCGGCAAGCGCAGGTAATCGACGCCAGAGACCGCCGCCCGGCGGAACAGGGCGTTCAGCTCCATCTTCACGATCTCGGCCCGCTCGAAATCGCCCGACCGGTAATCAAGGTACCAGCGTTGCACCAGCGCGCCATCGCAGAGCGTCTCGGGCAGCACCGCCATCCCGCGTCCGATCAGCGCGGCCTGCAGCGCCATGATGTGGCGCATCTGCAGAAAACTGTCCAAGGGCAGGTAGATGTTGGCCAGCCGCATCGGCCCCTCACCCACCGGCGTGATCCCGGTCAGCTGATGCGGCACCCCGGCCCAGAACAGCACCAGCCGCCCCTCGGGCACGGTCAGCCTGGTTCCGTCAAAGTCATAGTCCATCCGGAAGTTCTGTGCGAAGTTCAGCTCGACATGGCCATGCCAATGCGGCAGCGGCATCAGTTCCGGCTCGAACAGGCGGATGCCGAACCGGCCAAAGGCACGGCTCTGCGAATAGAAATGCCGGTCATGGTTCGGCACCGGCATCGGATTGCGCCGCTTCTGCGCCGGACTACGGCTTGCGTCCATCACGGCCTCCTGCCCGGATCTTAGAAAACCGGAAAAGAATCTGACAAAGTGCTATTGCTGCACCTGCCCGTCTTCCGCAAGTTTGTCCAGTCGGACCTGCTGGCCGTCTTCGCCTGTCGCGGGCGCCAAGACGGTTTCCGCGCGCCCGACCTCTGACCACCCGCACCGCCCCGTGAAGGCGGCCATCGAAATTGCAGCCCAAAGGACCTTCAATGTCTGCCCCCGTCATCACCTTCATCGGCGCCGGATCGACCGTCTTCACCAAGAACATTGCCGGGGACATCCTGTCACGCCCGGCGCTGGCCAATGCCGAGATCCGGCTGATGGACATCAATCCCGAGCGGCTGGAAGAATCCGAGATCATCGTCGGCAAACTGGCGCAGACCCTGGGCGGCAAGGCCAAGGTCAAGACCTACACCAGCCAGAAGCGCGCGCTGACCGGGGCCGACTTCGTCGTCGTCTGTTTCCAGATCGGCGGCTACGACCCCTGCACCATCACCGACTTCGAAGTGCCCAAGGCCTTTGGCCTGCGCCAGACCATCGCCGACACGCTGGGCATCGGCGGCATCATGCGCGGCCTGCGGACCGTCCCGCACCTGTGGTCGATCTGCGAGGACATGACCAAGGTCGCCCCGGAGGCGATCCTTCTGCAATACGTCAACCCGATGGCGATCAACACCTGGGCCATCGCCGCGAAATATCCCAAGATCCGCCAGGTCGGCCTCTGCCACTCCGTCCAGGGCACCGCCTGGGAACTGGCCCGCGATCTCGACATCCCGGTCGAGGACATCCGCTACCGCGCGGGCGGGATCAACCACATGGCCTTCTACCTGACCTTTGAACACCGCCAGGCGGACGGGTCCTACAAGAACCTCTACCCAGACCTCATCAAGGGCTACCGCGAGGGCCGCTTCCCCAAACCGTCGCACTGGAACCCGCGCTGCCCGAACAAGGTGCGCTACGAGATGCTGACGCGACTGGGGTACTTCGTCACCGAAAGCTCCGAACATTTCGCCGAATACACCCCCTGGTTCATCAAGCGCGACCGGCCGGACCTGATCGAGAAGTTCGGCATCCCCTTGGACGAATATCCCAAGCGCTGCGTCGAACAGATCGCCCGCTGGAAGCGCGAGGCCGAGGCGTTGAAGAACGCGAACACCGTCGAAGTGAAGGAAAGCCACGAATACGCCAGCCAGATCGTGAACTCGGTCGTGACCGGAGAGCCCTCGGTGATCTACGGCAACATCGGCAACCGCGGCTTCATCCCGCAACTGCCCGAAGGCTGTGCCGTCGAAGTGCCGGTGCTGGTCGACGACATGGGCCTGCAGCCCACGGTGGTCCACGACATCCCGCCGCAGCTGATTGCGCTGATGCGCACGAACATCAACGTGCAGGACCTGACAGTGCAGGCACTGCTGACGGAAAACCCGGAACACATCTACCACGCTGCCATGCTCGACCCCCACACCGGGGCGGAACTGGACCTCGACCAGATCTGGGCCATGACCCATGACCTGCTGGCCGCACATGGCGACTGGCTGCCGGACTGGGCGCGGGTGCCGGTACGGAAGGTGGGGTAATCACGGCGCGGCTTTCCGGCCCTGCCCTGACCGCATCCGGCCTGGGCCAAGCCCCGGTCAGGTGCGGGCCTCTTGCAGAAGCGTCAGCCGTAGGCTTCCGCCCAGCGGCTGATCAATTGCCCCTGCAACCGCCGCGCCCGCTTGGTCCAGGCCCCCGACCCTTCCGGGTCTTCCCTAAGGCCAACCGGCACGGCATCCCGCCGCTCGGGATCGCCCGAGAAGATCGCAAAGGCCAGCTCCCGGCCCGGCACGGGCACCATCACATGCCCGGCAAGGCCCGACACGAAATTCAGCGTACCGGACTTTGCCAGTACGGTGACGGGGTGGCCCTTGATCTCCTTGCCCGCGTCGTCCTTCATGCCGACATTGCGCAGGATCTCCCGCAGCCCGCGCCGGTCGGCCTCGGCCCGCTGCAGGACCCGTGCCATGCCCAGCGCCGTGACCCGCGACCGCCCGCCCAGGCCGGAATGATCGTGCAGATCGAACCGCTCGCCAAAAGTCGCCGCGACCCAGTCCGACATTGCGCCAGCTGACGCCTCCAGCGAGGTCAGGCCCGACGCCGTCAGTCCCACGCATTCCGCCGTCAGGTTGGTCGAAAACTTCAGCATATCGCGCAGAACCTCGGTCAGGGGTTCGCTTTCGACCCGACCCAGTTCCGTGCCCCCCGGAAGTGCGCCAACCCGCTCGCCCGGTTCCAGCCGGATGCCCTGCGCCCGGGCCAGGGTCCGGAACACCTCGGCCACATAGGCACCGGGATTACGGACCGGCAACCAGCGGCTGCCCCCCTTGCCCAAGGCGCCCGAGGCCACGGTCCATTCCTCGACACGGCCCGGCGCGTAGGTGAACAAGGGCGCTTCCCGCTGGGCAATCGCCACCCGCACCATGCCGACCTCGGGCAGGAACCGCTCGCCCCGCGCGTCAATGGCCACCCGCCAGTCGCCGCCGTCGCGCGTCCACTCGAAATGCACGCGGTTGAAGTTCAGACACAGGCCCGAAATCGCGGCGTTGTAGCCGACATGATCCGGCTGATCCTCGGCAATGCTGCGCAAAACCGGCAAGGCGCCGTCCCCGAACAGGAACCGCCCCGACGCCCCTTTCAGCCCCGACGCCGCCAGCCGCGCCACCAGATCGCCCAACTGATCGGTCTGCAGCGTCGGGTCCCCTCCCCCCGCCAAGACCAGATCACCCTGCACCACCCCGCCCGCAATCGGCCCCGTCGCCAGAACCCGGGTGGCAAAGCGATAGGACGGCCCCAGCTTTTCCAGCGCATAAAGCGAGGTCACCGCCTTCGCCACGCTGGCAGGCGGCATTGCGTGCTGCGGATCGCGGCTGCTCAGGATCGCCCCGGTCTTGGCGTCAAGCACCGCAAAGGTGACCGATCCGCCCAACTTCGCCGTCGCGATCAGTGCTTCGGCATCGACAGGACCTCGCGCAACAGTCGGTCCGGCTGCGGCCGCCTTGCTCCCCCGCGCCATCGGCCGGGGAGAGCTTTCCATCACCTCGCCCAAGACCGGAGAGGCCGCGCCGACCAACAGCCCGGCCAGCATCGCCCGCCGCGAAATCACCATCCCACCTCCACGGCTGAACCCGGGCCCACACTCTGGCCAGCGCTTTCCCGGACATAACCGCAAGCCCGCCGATTCCGCCAGTCACAGTTGGTTAGCCGTTCTGACCCAGCCGACTTCTGGCCTTGGCACTGGACCACGCGCTCCACGCGGCTCTTGCGAAGGAAATTTATCTGACTATAGTCAGACACAATAGCTGACCAAGGTCTGATATCATGCTGGATGCCATCGCCCGCCTCCGCCGCTTCAATCGGGCCGTCACACGCGAGGTGGGCGCGCTCGACACCTCTTTCCTCGGTCGCGGCCGCCCGCTTGGCATGGCACGCGTCCTGCAGCTTGTCCGCCCCGAAGGCACCGATGTCGCCCAGATCCGCGATAAGCTGGACCTCGACTCAGGCCTGACCAGCCGCTTCCTGCGCAGCCTTGAAGGTGAAGGCGTGATTGAAACCGGCGCGGACCCCGACGACCGCCGCCGCCGCATCGCCCGCCTGACGCCAAAGGGGCAGGCCGAAATGGCCGCCTACGAGGCCATCGGCTACGACCGCGCCGCCAACCTCATTTCTCGCGCGGGCCCGCGCGCCAAGGACCTTGTCGCTGCAATGGACCTGATCGCTGCAATGGACCTGATCGCCACCCTTCTGAACCGCGACCAGCTGCAGATCCTGCAGGCCGACCCCGACAGCCCCGAGGCACTGGCCTGCCAAAGGGCCTATTTCGACGAAATCCTGGCCCGGGTGTCCATCGCAAGGCCGGAATACTTCCCCCTTCCCGACCCCGGCGCCGACAGCTATCGCCTGCCGAAGGGCCGCTTCCTGATCGCCTGGTCCGACGACCTGCCCATAGGCTGCGTCGCCCTGCGGCCCTTGGATGACCGGACCGGAGAGGTCAAGCGCCTCTGGGTCGATGCCTCGGCCCGCGGCCAGGGCCTTTCGCGCCGCCTGATGTCCGCCATCGAGGCCGAGGCGCGCGGCATGGGCTACCAGCGCCTCCGGCTCGACACCAACTCTGCCCTCAGCGAGGCGATTGCGCTTTACCGCGCAACTGGCTGGACCGACACCCCGCCCTACACGACGCCCCCGGCCGACGTCTGGATGGAAAAGTCGCTCTGACCAGCCCTAGCGCCCCGACCGCCACCCGCCCCGTGCCCGGATCTCGGTGGATGAGGCATCGTTCATCGGCAGGTTCACAAAGGCCCAGACCGGAGCCTTCCGTCCCCGCAGGTTCTCACCCCTATCTACCTGATGTACCCGGAACGCCCGCGCCGCCACCGACAGCCGCGCCGTGACCCCTGCCCCAGGTCGCGCCAGCACACCCACGGCCACGCTGCGCAGGATATCCCGCCAGCGCCCCCAGCGGTGGAACTGCACCAGGTTGTCCGCCCCCATCAGCCAGACGAAGGTCACCCCCGGATAGATCGCCCGCAGCCGGTCGATCGTATCCGCCGTGGCCCGCGTGCCCAGCCGCTCTTCCAGCGCCGTGATCCGCACCCTGGGGTCCCGCATCACCGCCTTCGCCCGCGCGATCCGATCCGCCAAAGGCGCCGGCTGCCGCGCCTTCAGCGGGTTCCCCGGCGTCACCAGCCACCAGACCTGGTCCAACCCCATCCGCTTCAACGCCTCGCGCGTGATGTGTACATGCCCTTCATGCGCCGGATCGAACGACCCGCCCAAGAGCCCCACCACCATCCCTCTGGTCGCCACTGGAAACCCTTGCCGCATCCGCCCTCCAACCCTCGCGGCCACAAAACCCGAAGCACCCGCCCAGCACAAGCCGCCAACCGTTGCAGCGCCGCCCCATCATCGCTACATACGCGCCAACCCAAGGATCCCCGGAGCACGTCATGGCCAGCTATCAATACGTCTACCACATGGAGAACGTCTCCAAGACCTACCCCGGCGGCAAGACCTGCTTTGAAAACATCCACCTGAACTTCCTGCCCGGCGTGAAGATCGGCGTCGTCGGCGTCAACGGCGCGGGGAAATCCACGCTCCTGAAGATCATGGCCGGGATGGACAAGGACTTCAAAGGCGAAGCCTGGGCGGCGAAAGGTGCGAAAGTCGGCTACCTCGCGCAAGAGCCCCACCTCGACCCCGCGCTCACCGCGAAGGAAAACGTCATGCTCGGCGTCGCGGCCCAGCAGGCGATCCTCGACCGCTACAATGAACTCGCCATGAACTACTCGGACGAAACCGCGGACGAGATGGCGCAGCTGCAGGACCAGATCGACGCCCGGAACCTGTGGGAGCTTGAGGCGACCGTCGGCGTCGCGATGGACGCGCTCCGCTGCCCGCCGGATGATGCCGATGTCTCTACCCTCTCGGGCGGGGAACGCCGCCGGGTGGCGCTCTGCAAGCTCCTCCTTGAAAAGCCCGACATGCTCCTCCTCGACGAACCGACCAACCACCTGGACGCCGAATCCATCGCCTGGCTGCAAAAGCACCTGATCGACTACAAGGGCACGATCCTGATCGTCACCCACGACCGCTACTTCCTCGACGACATCACCGGCTGGATCCTGGAACTCGACCGCGGCCGGGGCATCCCCTACGAAGGCAACTACTCCGCCTGGCTCGACCAGAAGGCCAAGCGGATGGCGCAGGAAGCGCGTGAGGACAAGTCCAAGCAGAAGGCGCTGGAAAAGGAACTGGAGTGGATCCGCTCCGGTGCCAAGGCGCGTCAGGCCAAGGGCAAGGCCCGCCTCAACCGCTACAACGAGATGGCCGGCCAAACCGTCACCGAACGCGCCACCACCGCGCAGATCATCATCCCGAACGGCGAGCGTCTGGGCAACAAGGTGATCGAGGTCGAGGGCCTGAAGAAGGCGATGGGCGACAAGCTCCTGATCGAGGACCTGTCCTTCGTGGTCCCCCCCGGCGCCATCGTCGGCGTCATCGGCCCGAACGGCGCCGGCAAGTCGACCCTGTTCCGGATGATTACGGGTCAGGAAACCCCCGACGCCGGGACGATCAAGCTGGGCGAGACGGTTAAGCTCGCCTACG
Source organism: Tabrizicola sp. (assembly GCA_046076605.1). GTDB lineage: Bacteria > Pseudomonadota > Alphaproteobacteria > Rhodobacterales > Rhodobacteraceae > Tabrizicola. Next base: position 639 of record JBJTSJ010000282.1, on the reverse strand, counting down.
TCGACCAGTCGCGCGAAGCCTTGGACCCGAACAAGAACGTGTGGGAGGAAATCTCCGGCGGGGCCGAGGTCATCCACCTGGGCGACCTCCAGATGAACTCCCGCGTCTACACCGGGGCCTTCAACTTCAAGGGCACCGACCAGCAGAAGAAGGTCGGGTTGCTCTCGGGCGGTGAGCGCAACCGCGTCCACATGGCCAAGCTGTTGAAATCAGGCGGCAACGTGCTCCTCCTCGACGAACCGACCAACGACCTCGACGTCGAAACCCTGCAGGCCCTGGAAGCCGCCATCGAAGACTTCGCCGGCTGCGCGATCATCATCAGCCACGACCGGTTTTTCCTCGACCGGTTGTGCACCCACATCCTCGCCTTCGAAGGCGACGCCCATGTGGAATGGTTCGAAGGCAACTTCCAGGCCTACGAGGAAGACAAGGTCCGCCGGTTGGGCCCCGACGCGCTGGAGCCGAAGCGGGTGAAGTACAAGCGGTTTGCGCGGTGAGAGGCGCCGAATGACCGAAGAACGTGCAAGAGGGATTTGGTTCTGGCTGCTGTCGACGCAATGCGCAATTATGCTGTTCTTTTGGACGCGACTGAATGGCGGGCCGCTCGCATTTCCATTCCCTTTTGGCGGCAAACCAACC
>JBJTSJ010000281.1:0-4232 GCA_046076605.1 Tabrizicola sp. | reverse complement strand
CGCCAACAGCCCCGTCACCTGCGCCCGCAGGTCGGTCCAGACCATTTGGCCAGCCTCCATCACTTCGTTCCAGAACGGCACGTCGAGGAACGGCCCCCCGGCCAGGGAGAGCAGCCCTTCCTCCTCCAGCGCAGCGACATCCAGGATGAAATCGCCGATGGCCATCCCACAGCGCGGCTCGTCGTCCAGCGAAAACACCCCACATGGCAGGTTGTTGAGGGGGAACGGATGGTCCGGCGCATTGGCGCTTTCGACCCAGGACCGTTTGAGGCTCATAGCGCTATCTCCATTCCGTCGCGCGCGACGATGACCGGCCCGGCATAGGCCACCCCGGCCCGCGCCTGCCACATGGCATCGGTGAAGGCCGGATCATCGACCGGCACCTGATGGTTCAACACCAGCGTCCCCACCCCGGCCAAGGCCGCCACCTTGCCCACATCGTCGATCATCGTGTGGCTGCCCGCCAAATGCGCCCGCAGCTTCTCACCCCCGCCCGTCCGGGCCAGGATCGCCTCGATCCCCTCGGGCAACAACGCCTCGTGCACCAGGACATCGGCGCCACTGGCAAAATCGCCAAGGCCCGGATCAAAGACCGTATCGCCCGAGAAGACCACCGTCCTGCTGCCCTCAAACCGGTAGGCAAAGGAATGCTCCACCGGCGGATGCGTCGTGCGGTAGGCGCTGACCGCCAGCCCCTCGAACGGCACCAGACCCGCCGCGACCTCCACCACCTCGACCAGATCGGCCAAGGGCACCCGCCCGTCGTCCACCTCGCGCAGGTGGATGTCCATCGCCATCGCCGCCTGGAACCCGGCCCAATAGGCGCGCAGCCCCGGGGGACCATAGACCCGGATCCGATCCTTCCGCCCCGACACCCAGGCGGTGTGGATCAGCCCGCCAAGCTCCAGCACATGGTCGGAATGCAGGTGGGTCACAAACACCACCGCCAGCCGGTTCAGCGCCACGCCGGCCTCCACCAGCCCCCGCGCCACGCCCAGGCCTGCGTCGATGACGATGACCTGCCCGTCCAGCTCCAACAGCGAGGACGACGGCATCGACGCCCCCGCCCGCAAGGACGGGCCGCCTTTCACCCCAAGGGTCACGATCCGGTTCACGTCTGTCACTTGATGCCGGGCGTCCCGTCGAACTTCTTCTCCAGGGACCCCCAGCAGTCGATGTAATCCTCTTGCGCATGGCCGTTGGTCGCGGCCCAGGGCGTCAGGTGCTGCGGGAAGCGGGTCTCGAACATGAAGCTCATCGTCTCGTCCAGCTTCTCGGGCTTCAGTGCGGCATTGGACGCACCCTCGAACGCGTTCCGATCTGGCCCATGCGGGATCATGCAGTTGTGCAAGCTCATGCCACCGGGGACGAACCCCTTCGGCTTGGCATCATAGACGCCGTAGATGTTGCCCATCAGTTCCGACATGACGTTCTTGTGGTACCACGGGGGGCGGAACGTGTTCTCCGCCACCATCCAGCGTTCGCGGAACAGGACAAAGTCGATGTTCGCCGTCCCCTCGATCCCGGAAGGGGCCGTCAGGACCGTGAAGATCGACGGATCGGGGTGATCGAACAGGATCGCCCCGACCGGGCAATAGGTGCGCAGGTCATACTTGCAGGGCGCATAGTTGCCGTGCCAGGCCACCACATCCAGTGGGCTGTGGTCGATTTCGGTCACATGGAACATGCCCGCCCATTTGACAGTGACCTTCGACGGGGCATCCCGGTCCTCGAAGGCCGCGACGGGGGTCTTGAAATCGCGCCGGTTCGCCATGCAGTTGGCCCCGATCGGCCCCCGCCCCGGCAAGGCGAATTTCTGCCCGTAGTTCTCACACACGAAGCCGCGCGCCGGGCCTTCCAGCACCTCGACCCGGTAGACCAACCCACGCGGCAGGATGGCGATCTCCTTCGGCTCCAGGTCGATGATCCCCAGTTCCGTGCAGAACCGCAGGCGGCCTTCCTGCGGAACGACCAAAAGCTCGCCATCGGCTGAGTAGAAATACTCATCCTTCATCGACTGGTTGACCAGATACATGTGGCTGGCCATCCCGGTCTGGGTCGAGACATCCCCCGCCGTCGTCATCGTCCGCATGCCCGTGACCCAGGTCAGCGGCTCGGTCGGGACGGCGACCGGGTCCCAGCGGTACTGGCCCAGGCTCATGATCTCCGGGTCGATCAGCGGCGCGGATTTCCAGTGCGGCACCTGGATGCGCTTGAACCGGTGCGTGTGCTTGACCGACGGCCGGATACGGTAGCACCAGGTCCGTTCGTTCTGGTGGCTGGGCGCGGTGAAGGCGGTGCCCGACAGCTGTTCGCCATAAAGCCCGTAGTTGCACTTCTGAGGTGAGTTCATGCCCTGCGGCAGCGCGCCGGGCAGCGCCTCGGTCTCGAAGTCATTGCCGAAGCCGGGCATGTAGCCTTCGTGCGGGCCGGCAACAGATGCGGCGCGGATCATGCCCTTGGGCAAGGAATGGCTGGTCATGCGCTCCTCCAGGATGGTGGTATGCTGACGCACCCGCAACGGGGCTGTCCAATGCTGCCCATTTTAGTTGCGGATGCAACCAAGTCAACATAAAGTTGCACTAGCAACTATCCGGAGATGCGAATGCCCGACGCTGTGCTGTACGATTACTGGCGGTCCTCGGCGGCCTATCGGGTGCGCATTGCGTTGAACCTTCTGGGCCTTCCCTACCGGGCGGTACCGGTGGACCTGACGCAGGGTGAGCAGGCCGAACCGGACAACCTGGCCCGCAATCCGCAGGGCCTGGTCCCGACGCTTGAGATCGACGGCATCCGCCTGACCCAGTCGCTGGCGATCCTGGAATACCTGGACGAAACGCGGTCCGCTGGTTGGTTGCCGCAGGGCCCGGTGGACCGGGCGACCGTTCGGGCGATGGCCTATGCCGTCGCCATCGACACCCACCCCGTCTGCAACCTGCGCGTCGCCCGGCATGCCGTGGGCCTGGGGGCGACGATGGAAGGCTGGATGCAGCATTTCATCAGTCTTGGCCTTCAGGGATTGGAGGGTCTTTTGCAGCAGCATCCCGAAGGCCGATACTGTTTTGGCGACAGCGTGACGCTGGCCGACCTCTGCCTCATCCCCCAGGTCTACAACGCCCGACGCTGGGGGGTGGACCTGGCCCAGATGCCCCGAACCACAGCCATTGCCGAAGCGCTTGACCTCCTTCCCGCCTTCCGGGCCGCGCATCCGGATAAGGTCAAACCGGCAGGATGACCTTTGCCGCCTTCAAATGGTAAGCGCTTGACAGCAAGAAGGGCAGACCACCCACGATGACCGACCAAAGCGACGCCTTCGACCTTGAGGACTTCCTGCCCTACCTCTTGAACCAGGCGGCCGAGGCGACGTCGCATGACTTCCAGGCGATCTACCGCGATCGCTACGGCTTTACCCGGACCCAGTGGCGGGTCATGGCCAACCTGGGCAAGTTCGGCGCGATGACCGCCCGCGACATCTGCGCGATCAGCCATATCGAGAAGACCAAGGTCAGCCGCGCCGTCGCTGCACTGGAAGAGGCCGCCATGCTGTCCCGCACCCCCAGCGAGACCGACCGCCGGGCCGAGGTGCTGTCGCTGACCCCAAACGGCCAGTCCGTCTTTGCCGAACTGGGCCAGCTGGCCATCGGCTTCGACCAGCGACTGCGCGAGACGCTGGGCGCAGAGGAAGCCCGGGCCCTGACCGCGATCCTGAAACGCCTGGCCAGCCGCGCAGGCCCGACCAGCGACCTGGACGACTAACCCCTCAGATCGCCGCGAACCCGGCCTCCAATCCCGCCAGAATCTTCGCCACGTCCGCCTCGGTCACCACCAGGGGCGGGGACAGGATGATGTTGTTGCCCGACACCCGGACCATCACCCCCGCCTCATAGGTCGCGCGGTGGACCTTGCCGATCACCTTCTTGTCGATGGGCGCCTTCGTCGCCCGGTCCGCCACCAGTTCAAGCGCGCACATCAGCCCGTGTCCGCCGCGAACGTCGCCGATGACCTCATGCCGCGCCATCAGCGCCTGCAGGCCCGCGAACAGCTGATTCCCCCGCGCCGCCGCGTTCTTCTGCGGCTGGATGCGCTGCGTCTCGTGCAGACAGGCAATCGCCGCCGCCGCCCCCACCGGATGGCCCGAATAGGTGTACCCCGACCCGATGGCCCCCTTGCCGCTGGTGTCCTTCTCGAACACCTCCGCCACGGCCTCCGACACCATCACCGCGCCGAAGGGG
>JBJTSJ010000280.1:0-10348 GCA_046076605.1 Tabrizicola sp. | reverse complement strand
AAGGCGCGGCGCGCGGCGGCTGAAGTGGTGGAAGCCGTCGTGATCCGTGAAATGCCGGCGGCCCCCGCGAAGGCCGCGACCGAATGCATCCTGCAGGCCGCGACGGTTGAGGAAACCCGCGCCCTTGCCCGCGACATCGGGGTCGAGGCAGGGACGCAGACCAAGGCCAACATCCGCAACCTTGCCCTCCGCCCCGCGGCCCAGTCCTGTTTTGCCGCCTCCGGCGTGCCGGCGGTGCTGTGATGAAGCGACTGCTTCCCGTTATCGCCCTGCTCGCAGCCTGTGGCCCGATGTCCGTCCAGCAGGCGGAACGCGAGTGTTTTGAGCGCGCCCGTCTTGCCGCCGCCCCGCGTGGCGAAGTGTCGGTGGGGGTCGGGTCGAACGGCAAGACTTCGGGCGGTGTCGAGCTTTCGGTGTCGACCGACTACATCCTCGGCAAGGATCCCTCGGCGGTCTATGAAACCTGCGTGATGTCCAAATCCGGCGAGCCGCCAACCCGGCCGCTTTACCAACGTCCTGACTGGAAAGGCTGATTTCCCATGGTCCAGTTCACCCTGCCCAAGAACTCCAAGATCCGGACCGGCAAGACCTGGCCGAAGCCCGAGGGCAGACATGTCCGCAAGTTCCAGGTCTACCGCTGGAACCCCGATGACGGGGAAAATCCTCGGGTGGATACGTATTTCGTCGATATGGACAAATGCGGGCCGATGGTCCTAGACGCGCTGATCAAGATCAAGACCGAGATCGATCCGACCCTGACCTTCCGCCGGTCCTGCCGCGAAGGCATCTGCGGGTCCTGTGCGATGAACATCGACGGGATCAACACACTGGCCTGTATCTACGGGTTGGATGAGATCAAGGGCGATGTGAAGATCTATCCCCTGCCGCATATGGCCGTTATCAAGGACCTGATCCCGGACCTGACCCATTTTTACGCCCAGCATGCCTCGATCATGCCGTGGCTGGAGACGAAGACCAACCGACCCGCCAAGGAATGGCGGCAGTCGATCGAGGACCGGTCGAAGCTGGACGGGCTTTACGAATGCGTGATGTGCGCGTCCTGTTCGACGTCCTGCCCGTCCTACTGGTGGAACAGTGACCGGTATCTGGGGCCGGCGGCGTTGCTGCATGCATATCGCTGGATCATCGACAGCCGCGATGAGGCGACGGGGGAGCGGCTGGACCAGTTGGAGGACCCGTTCAAGCTCTACCGCTGCCACACGATCATGAACTGCGCCAAGACCTGCCCGAAGGGGCTGAACCCGGCCAAGGCGATTGCCGAGATCAAGAAGATGATGGTCGAACGGGTGGTCTGATCCTGTGCCGATCCTCCTGCTGGTCTTGGCGGTCGGGGTCTACCTTTTCCTCTGGCACCAGTGGCGGACGACGTCGCTGACGCGGGAGTGTCGCTGGCGGCTGGACCGGGGTGTCGCGCCGGACTACTGGCGTTGTGCCGTGTGCGGCGCTGAGACGCGGGGACGTGAGCCGAGGGATTGTCTGCGCGCGAGGCGGTAGGTCCCGGGCGCGGAATTCTGCGAATTCCGGACCGATTTCCGATGGAAATCGACGCTTGCGGGGGGCGGTGGTTCCGGGAAGAGTTGGGGCATGAAGCTCAACCGTCCCGAACACCCCGCCCCGTCCGATGCCTCCGCCCGCAAGGCCGTGGTCCCCGTGATCTGCTATCCGGTCGAGGGGCTGCCCCGGCCTGACGTCGCCGCATACCGAGCGGCGCGGGAGGGGTGGAGTCTTGTGTCGGAGGTGCTGGTGCCGCCAAGGGAAGCGCGGAGCTTCGAGGTCCCGGCGGGGTGGTTCTTCCGGATCGTCAGCGTCGAGGGGCCGCAGGTCGGGGACCTGAACCTGTTCGCGGCGGAGAACCTGGGGGAGCGTTTCTTCAGCGGCAAGACGCGGGCGCTGCACGGCACGCATCTGTCGACGGGGGACCGGATGTGGTCTTGCCTGCCGTATCTCAGGCCGATGGCGACGATTACGGACGACACGCTCGACTGGTACGGGTTCGATGCCTTTGGCGGGTCGGTCCATGACGTGATCGGCACTCGGTGTGACCCTTACACCCATGCGCTGCTGTCTGGGGGTGAGCAGTATCACCATTGCTGCCATTCGAACTTGACGCGGGCTGTTGCCGACCATTGGGGCCTGCCCGCGAAGGCGGCGGAGTTGCATGTGCATGACGTGCTGAACGTGTTCATGTGCACCGGGTTCACGCGCGAGACGGGGCGGTATTTCATGAAGGCCTCGCCCGTCCGGCCCGGGGATTACCTGGAGTTCATGGCGGAGATCGACTTGTTAGGTGTCTTGTCGGCCTGCCCGGGTGGGGATTGTTCCAGCGAGCATTCCTCTGACGTCGCAGTGTGCCATCCGCTGCTGGTGCAGGTGTTCAAGCCGGTGGCCCCGCCGGTGGGATGGTCGCCGTCAGGCCCGAACCCCTATGATCGGAGCCACGGTCAGGAGTAGCGCTCTACCGTCGAGGCCATGTGGTCGTCGTAACGGTCGCCCCAGGCCCAGCCGATGGGGAGGAGGCGGTCGATTTCCTCGCGGTCGTCGTCGGTCAGGTCGATTTCGGGCGCCATGACCCAAGCGCGGAGGTGCTCGACCGTTCGTGTGCCGGGGATCGGTATGATGTGGGGCGCGCGGTCGAGAAGCCAGGCAAGGGCGAGGCCAGCGGGGGTGAAGCCCTGGGCGCGGGCATAGGCGTGGAAAGCGTCGAGCTTTACCTTGTTGTGCGGCCAGAACCCGGGCGTAAAGCGGGGAATGCGGCTGCGGAATTCGTTCGGGGCGAAGGTGGCGGGGTCGGCCATCGGGGTGCCGAAGGCTCCGCGCGCGAGGGGCGAGAAGGGGACGAAAGCGACGCCAAGCTGGGCGCAGCGCTGGATAAGGCCAAGTTCCGGGGTGCGGGTCCAGAGGGAGTATTCGTTCTGGACCGCCATGACCGGGTGGACGGCGTGGCAGCGTTCGAGGGTGTAGGGGCCGATTTCGGACAGGCCGTAACCGAGGATTTTGCCCTCTTCGACAAGGCGTTGCATGGTTCCGGCGAGGTCCTCAGCCGGGACTTGCGGGTCATGGCGGTGGGCGTAGAAGAGGGTGACCTGGTCCACGCCAAGGCGTTGGAGGGAGCCTTCGAGTTCGGACCGCAGGTGTTCGGGGCGGTTGTCGATGCGGCGGGCGGGGTCGTTCGAGAAGGCGGCCTTGGTGGCGATGTGGGGGCGTTTGCCGCTTTGCTTGAGCCAGTGGCCGATGAAGGTCTCCGACACGCCCTCGCCGTAGCGATTGGCGGTGTCGAGGAAGGTGATCCCGGCGTCCCATGCGGCGTCGAGGGTTCTTAGGGTGTCGGCTTCCGTGGTCGGGCCGAACATGCCGCCGAAGGAGAGGCAGCCGAGGCCGAGGGCGGAGACCATCGGACCGTTCTTGCCGAGTGCGCGCTGTTTCATGGGGCTCTCCTTCGCTTGGGGTCAGGGAGGAGAGCCCCGCGAATCGGTTAGGTCAAGGGTTGATGTAGTGGATGCCCTGGAACTTTGCCCTTAGCGCCCTGGTGCGGGGGGCGACCGTTTCGGGGGCGTTGGAGCGCAGGCCCTCGGCGATGAGGGCGGCGAGCGCGGGGGCGTCGGTGGGGGTCACGCCGCGGCGGACAAGCTCGGGGGTGCCGATCCTCAGGCCGTTCATGTCGTTTGCGACTTCGGGGATCGGCAGGCCGATGCCGCAGGCGAGGAAGCCGGCCTTGCGGAGCGTTTTGGAGGCGGCCTGGCCCCCGCCGAAAGCTGCGGCCTCGATGGCGAACTGGTGTGAGGTGGTGGCGCCCCGGTCGGCGGCGAAGACGGGGAGGCCGAGTTTCTGGAGCTCGGTGGCGAGGGCTTTGGCGAGGTCAACCATCGCCTTGGCGTAGGCGGCCCCATGGTCGCGCCAGTTGAGGAGGGTGTAGGCGAGGGCAGCGGATTTGGCGGCGTCGAAGTTGGCGGTGAGGCCGGGGAAGGCGATGGCGTCGAGGGTCTTGGCGATCTCTGCGTCGTTGGTGACGATGAGGCCGCCGGCGGGGCCGCCGAGGCTCTTGTAGGTCGACATCGTCATCAGATGCGCGCCTTCGGTGAGCGGGTTGGCCCAGACGCCCCCGGCGATGATGCCGCATTGGTGGGCGGCATCGAAGAGGACCTTGGCGCCGACCTGGTCGGCGATTTTCCTGACCTCGGCCACCGGATGGGGGAAGAGATTGAGGCTGCCGCCGACGGTGATAATCTTGGGGCGGACGGCGTGGGCGAGGTCTTCGAGGGCTTTCAGATCAAGGGTATAGCCGTCGGCGTCGATGGGGGCGGCGTGGGTGGTGAGGCCGTAGAGGCCCGCGCAGCCGGCAGCGTGGTGGGTGACGTGGCCGCCGATGCTGCCGGGGGGCGCGATGATGCTGTCTCCCGGCTTGGCGAGGGCGATGAAGCCGTAGAGGTTGGCCAAGGCGCCCGAGCCGACGCGGATTTCGGTGTATTTCGCGTGGAAGACCTCGGCGGCGAGTTCGGCGGCGATGACCTCGATTTCCTCGATGGCTTCCAGCCCCATCTCGTACTTGTCGCCGGGGTAGCCGAGGGAGGGGCGGGAGCCGATGCCTGCGCTGAGGGCGGCCTCGGCGCGGGGGTTCATCACGTTGGTCGCGGGGTTGAGGTTGAAGCAGTCCTGGTCGTGGATGTCGCGGTTCTTGGCGATGAGGGCGTCGAGGCGGTGGGCGACCTGGGCGGAGGGTTTGCCGGCGTCGGTGGCGAGGGTCTGGATGTAGCTCTCGGTCGGGACCCAGGGGCGGGGGGCGAGGTGGGGCATGGGGGACTCCTTTTGTGCAAGGGTATTTGCCGGGGTGCTTGCGGACAAATCAGTTCTGCGGAAAATTAGGGTCAAGAAAAATGAGCCATGCCCGTTGCACCCCCGCCCCTGACCCGGTTGCCGCTGAACGCGCTGCGTGCCTTTGAGGCAGCGGCGCGGACGGGGGCCTTTACGCTGGCGGCGGCGGAGTTGGGGGTGACTCCGGGCGCGGTGACGGCGCACGTGAAGGCATTGGAGGAGCGGCTGGGGGCGGCCTTGTTCGAGCGGCAGGCGCGGGGGGTGCGGCTGACGGCGCTGGGGTTGGCGGCGGTGGAGGAGCTGACGGGGGCGTTTGACGCGCTGTCGGTGGCGGAGGCGCGGTTGAGGGCGCTGGCGCTGCCGCGGGAGGTGCAGATTGCGACGCTGCCGGCGATTGCGCAGCTGTGGCTGTCGCCCAGATTGCCCGAGTTAAGGGCGGCGGCGCCGGAGATTTCGGTGTCGATCACCGCGTTGGAGGCCCCGCCGAACCTCAAGCGGAGCTTGCATGACCTGAGCCTGTTTCCGGCGGAGGCGGGCGGGCGGCTGGTGGCGGGGGATGAGCTGTTTCCGGTCTGCTCTCCGGCGCTGGCGGCGCGGTTGCGGCGGGTGGAGGATCTGGCGGGGGTGCCGTGTCTGTCGGACACGGCCTGGGACCGGGACTGGGAGGTCTGGCTCGCCGCCGTGGGGGTGAGGGTGGCTGTGCGAGGACCAGCGTTTTCGCTTTATGCGCTGGCAGTGGAAGAGGCGGTGAACGGCGCGGGCGTGCTGATGGGGCACGGGGCGCTGGTGGCGGGGCATCTTCAGCGCGGGGCGCTGGTTGCGCCGTTCCCGCAACGGGTGCAGTTGGAAAAGGGGCTACGGCTGTGGTTCGCGCGGCCGGTGACGAAGGGGTCAGCGGTCGCGCGGGTGGTGGAGTTCCTGGCCTACGGGTGGCCGACGTAGATCACGATCTTGCCGGTCGCGCGGCCGGTTTCGCTGGCCTCTTGCGCGCGGGCGGCGTCATTCAGGCCGTATTCCGCGGCGATGATGGGGCGGACTTGTCCGAGGTCGACCATGCCTGCCAGTTCGGTCAGGATCGGAGCGTTCGGGCCGATGAAGACGAAACCGGCGCGCTTGCCTTCCGCCTTGGCTCGGTCTTCCAAGGGGCGGTCGGTGATCGAGACGAGGAAGCCGCCGGGTTTGAGGACGGACCAGGATTTTTCTTGGGTTTCGCCGCCGACGGTGTCCAAGACGACGTCCATGTCCTTGGCCAGATTTGAGAAATCTTGTGCGCGGTAGTCGATGACTTCATCCGCACCGAGGGATTTCACCAGCGCGGCCTTGGCAGAGGAGGCGGTGGCGGTGACGTGCGCCCCTTTGGCTTTGGCGAGCTGGATGGCGATCGAGCCGACGCCGCCCGCGCCAGCGTGGATCAGGACTTTCTGCCCTGCCGTCAGGTTCGCGGTGGTGAAGAGAGATTCCCAGGCGGTGATGGAGACAAGGGGGAGGCTGGCGGCCTCGACATGCGAAATTGTCGAAGGCTTGAAGGCGATCTCGCTTTCGCGGACGGCGACGTATTCGGCATAGGCCCCGTTCCTGCGGATGTCGGGGCGGGAATAGACCGCGTCGCCGGGTTTGAATTTGGTCACCGCGGGGCCGGTCTTTTCGACCACACCCGAGACGTCCCAGCCCATGATCAGCGGCATGTCGTAGGGGATGAAGGACTTGAGGTAGCCCTTGCGGATCTTCCAGTCGACCGGGTTGACCGAGGCGGCGACGACGCGGATCAGGACGTCATCGTCGTTCAGCGCGGGGAAGGGCGCGTCCTCGATCCGGATTTGCGAGGCATCGCCATAGGCGTGGATGCGGGCGGCTTTCATGGTCTGGTCCAATCCATTGCTGAGACCGCGGAGCTAAACCCCGCGGCCCCCGGATGCCAGCCGCGTCACGGAAGGGTGATCAGGCGAAGGCGGCCTCGAGCGCGATTTCGATCATCGCGCCAAAGCTGCGTTCGCGCTGGTCGGCGGGCAGGGCTTCGCCTGTGGTGATGTGGTCCGAGATCGTCAGGATCGCCAAAGCGCGGGCGCCGTGGCGGGCGGCGACCATGTAAAGCTCGGCCGCTTCCATCTCGACCCCGAGGCAGCCGTGGCGGAGGAGCTGTTCGGACAGGTCGGGGCGTTCGTCGTAGAAGGTGTCCGAGGAATAGATGCCGCCGACATGGACCGGGGTCCCCTTCGCGGTAGCGGCGGCATAGGCCTTTGACAGCAGGTGGAAATCGCCGCAGGGGGCGAAGTTCAACTCCTTGAAGATCGAACGGGAGGGAGAGCCGAGTGTGGAGCAGGTCTGGGCGAGGACCACGTCGCGGACCTTGACATGGGTGGGCAGTGCCCCGGCAGAGCCGACGCGGATCAAGGTCTTGGCACCATAGTCGCGGATCAGTTCGTTGGCGTAGATCGACAGGGACGGCATCCCCATGCCCGAGCCGTGGATGGTGACGCGGTGTCCATTCCAGGTGCCGGTGTAGCCAAGCATCCCCCGGACCTCGTTCACCAGGACCGGGTCCTTGAGGTAGGTCTGTGCGGCCCAGCGGGCGCGGTAGGGGTCGCCGGGGAGGAGGACGGTTTCTGCGATGTCGCCGGGTTTGGCGCCGATGTGGAAGGTCATTCTTCTGTTGTCCCTGTCGCGCTTGCGCTTGTGGCCTTGCGGCTCCCTTGCTTGCTGCCGGTGCACGGCATTGTCCAGAGCCGATGCAAGCAAGACCCGGCTGGATTCATTAATGCGGCGGAGAAGGTCGGGCGGCAAGGGTGCAAAAACTGGTTTGTTCCATCATCGGACCTGCGCTATCCGGAAACGGAATTGTCGGAGGGGACTGCGGGCTTGGACTATGACGTGACGCTGATCGCCGGACACCGAGAGGCGCTGTTGGCGGAGACGCTTCAGTCTTTCACCCGGGACGTGTTCCCGAATTTCAGCGTCCGCCGCCTGATCGCCAACATCGACCGGTTCATGGGCGATGCAGCGGAAGGTGACCGCTGCGAAGCGCTGATCCGCAGGCATTTCCCGGAGGCGCTGATCTTCCGGCCGGAGACGCCCGATTTCGCCTCGGCGGTCAAGCGGACCTGGGAAGCGACAACCGCACCGCGGGTGCTGCATCTGGAGGATGACTGGATCGCGCTGGAGCCAATTGGACCCGAGCGGATCGAACCGCTGTTCGAGCCCGATGTGGGCGCGGTGACCTTCATGTGCGTCACCAAGCATACGCGCGGGCTGTTCCACCAGACCTCGCGCCGGTTGGTGAAACGGGGACGCAGGGTGGTCGAGGACCGACTGGTCAACGCGTTTTCGACGTCTCCGGGGGTGTTCGACGGCGATTTCCTGCGCGAAGCGGCGCGGCGGATGCAGCCGGGGCTGGACCCGGAAAAGCAGTTTTACCGCCAGATCAATCCTGAACTGGAGGAGCACGCCCTGCCGAGGCGCTGCATGTTCCTGCGCGGGACGCGACACCGCGAGCTGGTGCGGGATATCGGGCGGCAGGCCCGCGCTGATGTGGGCCTGGTCAAGCTGTACGAGAACGGCGCCTCGGTGTGGCGGAAGGCTGACCCGGCCCCGCCGGATGCGGACGCCGGGTGAGCCGGGGTCAGCTTTCGGGGAGCATCGTCAGGGATTTCGCCTGGGGGTCCCAGGTCATGCGGTAGGTGCCGGGTTCGGGCTTGTTCAGCAGCTCTCCCGCGATGGTCACCTGAAGGAGTTGCCGGTCGTCGTCGGGGACGAGCGACCAGTCGAGCACGACAAGGCTGTGCTGCGCGCCGTCCTGGAAGACATTGATTTCACGCCCGATGCTTTCGGCCGCGAACATGTTGGGCGCTGTGGAGCAGGTGAGTCTGTCGGAATCGAGGATCAGGGCGGGATCCTCGGGTCCGAGGAGGAAGGCCGGGGAGACGGCGTCGTCGGGGATAGTGAGGCTCCCGCCCTGGGTGGTGCAGGCGGTCTGGTGGTAGTCGAGGAGCGCCTGGAGGGCCTGCGGCCGGTCCTGCGCGGTGGCGGGCGTGGCGAGGGCCAGCAGGAGCGCGGCGCGGATCATTGCAGCTGCCATTCGCTGCCGGTCCAGAGAAAGCGGACCGTCTCGCCCCGGTCATTGGGTGCGGTGAGGTATGTGGTGCCGCCTTCGGTCAGCGTGTCCCAGGAATGCAGGTTCAGGCCGGCGCGGGTGCCGTCGATCAGGGTATCGACGCTGCAACCCTTCGTGCCGCAGTAGGTGCCAAAGCTGTCACTGCACTGGAAATATCCACCATCGATCACCCAGTCGGCGGTTCCGTCGCCGTTCAGGTCGCGCTGGGAGACGGCTTCGGGGGCGGCTTTGAAATCCCCGCCGCAGATGTTTCGGGCCTCATCGACGATGGCGGTGACTTCCGGCGGCCAGTCCTGCGCTGTGGCGGGCGTGGCGACAAGGAGAAGGGCGAGGACTGCGCGCATGGGGAACCTTTCGGATTGCGGTCGGCCCGTTGGTAGGGTGGGGCCAACGTCACGGAAAGGCAGGTTTTCCTTATTCGGCGGCGACAGGCGCGGGGTCGGCCAGGGCCACGAGGTCCAGCATGATGCGGTTCAGCTGGAAGTCCTTGGGGGTGTAGACCTGGGCCACGCCCATCGCTTTCAAGGTCCGCGCGTCGTCATCGGGGATGATGCCGCCGACGACGAGGGGCTGGTTCAGGCCCGCGTCTCGCATCAGGTCGAGGGTTTCGCGGATCAGTGGCAGGTGGGAGCCGGAGAGGATCGACAGGCCGATGACGTCGGGCTGTTTCTCGGCGGCGGCGGTGACGATTTCCTCGGGCGTGAGGCGGATGCCATCGTAGGTGATCTCCATTCCGCAGTCGCGGGCGCGGGCGGCGATCTGTTCGGCACCGTTGGAATGGCCGTCGAGGCCGGGCTTGCCGAGGAGGAGGCGCATCGGGCGGCCGAGTTTGGTGGCCACAGTGGCGACGGCGTCGCGGACGGGTTCGAGGCCTTCGGTGCGGTTGGAGGGGTTGCGGGAGACGCCGGTGGGGGCGCGGTATTCGCCGTAAAGCGCGCGCATGGCACCGCCCCATTCGCCGGTGGTAACGCCTGCCTTGGCGCAGGCGATGGAGGCGGGCATGATGTTTTCACTATTTTGGGCGGCGTGGCGGAGGGCTGACAGGGCCTCCGCGACTTTGGCGGGGTCACGTTGGGCGCGCCAATCCGCGAGGCGGGCGCATTGGTCGGCCTCGGCCTTGGGGTCGGCCTGCATGATCGCGCCTTCGCCGGTGGCGAGAGGGGAGGGTTCGGTGGTGGTGAACTTGTTGACGCCGACGACGGTGGTTGTGCCGGATTCGATCTTGGCCAGCCGTTCTGCGTTGGCCTCGACGAGGCGGCCCTTCATGTAGGCGATGGCGGCGACGGCTCCGCCCATCGCGTCGATGTGGGCGAGTTCTTCCAAGGCCCCGGCCTTCAACTCGTTGACCTTGCGGTCGATGGCGGGGTTGCCGTCGAAGAGGTCGTCGTATTCCAGAAGGTCGGTCTCGTA
>JBJTSJ010000279.1:0-22775 GCA_046076605.1 Tabrizicola sp. | reverse complement strand
GGTCCGCGACTTCTTTCACTATTGCGACAATTACCTCGATGCCATCGACCGTGCCGCCGAACATTTCGCGACCTCGGCAACCAACGGAAAACCGATCGAAACGCTGGCGCCGGACCTGCTGAAGCGGGCGGGCATTAGCCTGCACTATTCGAACACTGCGCCCTTGCGGCACTACGACCCGCAAGCCAAGCGCCTCGACATTTCTGCCCGCGCCTCCGGCCCTTCCCAACGCTTCCAACTGCTGCATCAGGTCGCCCTTCTCACGCAGAATGAGCTTCTGGAGGCAACCCTCGACCTCGCAAGGTTTTCCACCTCCGAAGCCCGCGACATCGCCAAGATCGGCCTTGCCAACTACTTCGCCGGGGCCGCGCTCCTCCCCTACCGTGCTTTCCTGACCGCCGCGCAAGAGGTCCGCCACGACCTCGAACGCCTGGCCGACATCTTCGGGGCCAGCATCGAACAGGTCGGCCACCGCCTTTCGACCATGCAAAGACCCGGAGCCAAGGGCATCCCCTTCTTCTTCGTCCGCGTCGACCAGGCGGGGACGATCACCAAGCGCCACTCCTCCACACGCCTGCAATTCGCCCGCTTCGGCGGCGCCTGCCCCTTGTGGAACGTCCACCAGGCCTTTGAAACCCCTGGACAATTCTTGCGCCAACTGGCGGAAACACCCGACGGCGTCCGTTACCTCTGCCTCGCCCGCGATGTGTCGAAACCCGCCGGGGCCTTCGTCGCCCCCGTCCGCCGTTATGCGATTGGCCTTGGCTGCGAAGTGCAGCACGCGCCGCAACTTGTCTATTCCGACGGGCTCGACCTGAAAGGCCGGTTCGAGCCCATCGGCATCTCCTGTCGGATCTGCGAACGTATCAATTGCCACCAGCGCAGCGTCCCGCCGCTGGAAGGCCGGTTGAAGATCAACCCCAACGCTCGCGACGTCCTGCCTTACGAGATCGGCTGACCGCCCCGGCCCCTTTCGAGGAGAGGCCGAAGGCACACGACGAGCCGCTACTTGCGCAAAGCCGACGCGATCTGGTCTTTCAACCGCGACCGCGTTTTCCGCAGTCCTTCCTCCTCGGCTTCGGTCAGCAGGTCCAGCCGCGTTTCAGCCCGGTGCACCTTGTCGTTGACCGCGTCATAGTCGGTCAGAAGCCTGGCGAAATGCGCATCCGACGCCTTCAAGGCGCTGATCCTGTGCGCGTCCGCCGGGAATTCCTCGTGCAGCGTATGCGGGGTGTTCGACATGCCGGTCTCCTTCTTGACTGTCCCGACCAGTCTAGAAGGTCCCGCGCCACCCCGCCTTGACCCGGATCAAGCGCAACGCTGGCCACTCCCCTCTCCCCCGGGGGGGATAGGGGCCGGGGGTGAGGGGGAAACTACCTTTGCGACACGCGCCAGTTTGGATTGATCCAGGGCTCCAGGTTCGATGCAGGAAGCGGCGTCCGGCCAAGGATGTGATCCGCCGCCTTCTCGCCCGTCATGATCGACGGCGCATTCAGGTTGCCGTTCGTCACCTGCGGGAAGATGGACGAATCGGCGACCCGCAGGCCCTCCACGCCAATGACCCGGCATTCCGGATCGACCACCGCCATCGGGTCACTGGCCCGCCCCATCCGGCAGGTGCCACAGGGGTGATAGGCGCTTTCGACATGTTCGCGCAGGAAGTCGTCCAGTTGCGCATCCGTCTCGACCCCCGGCCCCGGCTGCAACTCGGCCTTGAGGTAGGGCTTGAACGCCTCCTGCCCGAAAATCTCGCGCGTCAGGCGGATGCAGCTGCGGAAGTCCTCCCAGTCGGACGGATCGGACATGTAGTTGAACCGGATCACCGGCGCGTCCGTGGGGTTTCCGGATCGCAGCGTGATCGATCCCCGAGACTTCGACCGCATCGGCCCGACATGCGCCTGGAACCCATGACCCGCCGCCACTGCCTTGCCGTCATAGCGCACGGCGATGGGCAGGAAGTGGTACTGGATGTCGGGGTACTCGACGCCCGCCTTCGACCGGATGAAGGCGCAGGCCTCGAACTGGTTCGACGCGCCGGGACCTTTGCCGGTCAACAGCCATTGCGCGCCCACCCAGGCCTTCCCCCAAAGATTCCAGTATTTGTATAGGGTTATCGGCTGGCTGGCCGCGAACTGCATGTAAATCTCCAGGTGGTCCTGCAGGTTCGCGCCCACCCCTGGCCGGTCTGCAACGACCTCGACCCCATGCTCCTTCAGATGCGCCGCCGGACCGATCCCCGACAGCATCAACAGCTTGGGAGAGTTGATCGAGGACGCCGCGATGATGACCTCCCGTCCCGCCCGGATCACCTGCCGCCCACCACGCCCATCGATCTCGACCCCCACCGCGCGCTTGCCCTCCATGACCACGCGGCGCGCAAAGCCCCGCACGACATGGACATTCCCCCCCGCCATCGCGGGCTTGAGATACGCATTTGCTGCCGACCAGCGCCGCCCCTTGTGGATCGTCGCCTCGAAGGGCCCGAAGCCCTCCTGCTGCTGCCCGTTGTAGTCCTGCGTGACCGGATAGCCCGCCTGTTCCCCCGCCTTGATGAACGCGTCGAACAGCGGATTCTCCCTGCTCCCGCGCGAGACATGCAGCGGCCCGTCGGTGCCCCGAAACTCCGGCCCCGAGCCACCGTGCGACTGCTCCATCCGCTTGAAATAGGGCAGCACATCGGCATAGCCCCAGCCATCCGCCCCCATCTCGGCCCAGGTGTCGAAATCCTTGGCGTGGCCGCGGACATAGACCATCCCGTTGATCGACGAGGACCCCCCGATCACCTTTCCCCTTGGCGTCGCCAACCGCCGCCCACCCAGATGAGGCTCCGGCTCTGTCGCAAAGCCCCAGTCGTAGATCCCCATGTTCATCGGATAGCTCAGCGCCCCCGGCATCTGGATGAACGGCCCCGCGTCCGACCCGCCGTGTTCGATCACGGTGACCCGCTTGCCCGCCTCGGACAGCCGGTAGGCCATCGCACAGCCCGCGGACCCAGCGCCGACGATCACGTAATCCGCATGCATCAGACCGCCCCCCGCTTCAGTTCCGCCTCAAGATGCCGCAGCGCCAGCCCCACCGCCGCCGCCCCGTCCGGAGCGCCCGATTTCAGCACCTCGCGCAGATAGAGCCCGTCCACCATCGCCCCAAGCGATTCGGTGATTCCCTCCGCCCGGTCCCCCGCCAGGGGCCGCAAGGCCGAGACCAGGTTCGACCTGAGCCGCCCCTGATAGACCGCCAGCAACCGCTTTGCCTCGGGCACCGTCTGCGCCAGCACCCAGAAGTTCAGCCAGGCCCCCACCGCCTCGCGCCGGAAGTTGCCGGGGCTGAACGACGCGCGCAGGATCGCCCGAATCCGCCCCTCTGGCCCCTCCGCCGCCGCCAAAGCCCCCCGCACTTCGGCCCCGTACAGCGTCATGATGTGGCGCATCGCGGCCAGGAACATCTCTTCCTTCGACCCGAAATAGTGGTGCGCCAAAGCCGAACTCATCCCCGCCCGCTTGGCGATCTGGCTGACGGTCACGTCCAGCGACCCCACCCTGCCGATCTCGACAATCGTGGCTTTTACCAGCGCTTCCTTGCGGATAGGCTCCATCCCAAGCTTCGGCATGTCGGTGCGGCCCCAAAAATGTCTTGCCAAACCGAATAAGAGCGAAGTTTATTGACTCGTCAATCAACAAAAAACCGCGGGGAGCCTCAATGACCATCCGTACCACCCTTCTGACCAGTGCCGTGACCTTTGCGCTGGCCGGGTCCGCCTTCGCCGAAGGCTGTGACAAGATCGTCTTCTCGGACGTCGGCTGGACCGACATCACCGCCACCACCGCCGCGACCGCCCTGGTTGCCGAGGCTTTGGGGTATGAGACCGAGATCAAGGTCCTCTCCGTCCCGGTCACCTACACCGGCCTTGCCGAAGGCGACGTCGACGTGTTCCTCGGCAACTGGATGCCGACGATGGAGGCCGATCTCGCCCCGCACCGCGATGCGGGCAAGGTCGAAACCGTCCGCACCAACCTGGAAGGCGCCAAGTACACGCTGGCTACGAACGAGGCCGGCGCCGCCCTTGGCATCAAGGATTTCAAGGACATCGCCGCCAACAAGGACGCGCTGGAAGGCCAGATCTACGGCATCGAGCCTGGCAACGATGGCAACCGCCTGATCCTTGACATGATCGCCTCGGGCCCCTTCGGCCTTGACGGCTTCGAGGTTGTCGAATCCTCGGAACAGGGCATGCTGGCCGAGGTCGCCAAACGGTCTGAAGCGGGTGAGCCGATCATCTTCCTCGGCTGGGAACCCCACCCGATGAACGCCAACTTCAAGATGACCTACCTGACCGGCGGCGACGACTATTTCGGCCCGAACTTCGGTGGCGCCGTGGTCGATACCAACGTCCGTGCAGGCTATGTCGCCGAATGCCCGAACCAGGGCAAGCTCTTGCAGAACCTCGTCTTCTCACTGCCGATGGAGAACGAGATCATGGGCGCGATCCTGAACGACGGCGAAGACCCGGCCGATGCCGCCAAGGCCTGGCTCGCCGCCGACCCGGATGCCTGGAAGCCCTGGCTGGATGGCGTGACCACCAAGGACGGCGGTGACGCCGTGGCCGCGGTGGAAGCCGCGCTGCAATAATCCGACGGGCCCCGGGAGCCAACCCGGGGCCTTTTTCGTCCAACGGGGGGAACGGGACATGGACTGGCTGACGGATCACAAGATCCCGGTCGGCAAGGTGGCAAAGACCATCTTCGACTGGATGAAGGACAATCTCTCGCCGCTCTTCGATGCGATCTCGTCCGTGATGGATGCGATGATCGCAGGCATCCTCTGGCTTCTTCAGGCGCCGCATCCCCTTGTGATCGTGGCACTTTTCGTGGCGCTCACCTGGTATTTGCAGCGCAGCTGGAAGGTTTGCCTGGGCGTCCTTCTGGGCTTTCTCTTCATCCTGAACCAGGGCTACTGGGAAGAGACGACCGAAAGCCTGACCCTGATTCTCTCGGCCTGCGTCGTCTGCATGGGCCTCGGCGTCCCGATCGGCATCGCCTGCGCCCACCGGCCCCGGCTTTACACTGCCCTCGTCCCGATCCTGGACCTGATGCAGACCCTGCCGACCTTCGTCTACCTGATCCCGGCCATCGTCTTCTTCGGCCTCGGCATGGTGCCGGGCCTGATCGCCACGGTCATCTTCGTTCTTCCCGCGCCGATCCGCCTGACGCATCTTGGCGTCTCTTCGACCCCCAACGCGCTGTTAGAGGCCGCAACCGCGTTCGGCGCCACGCCGAAGCAGCGCCTTTGGAAGGTCGAACTGCCCTGGGCCATGCCGCAGATCATGGCGGGCCTGAACCAGACCATCATGCTGTCGTTGTCGATGGTGGTGATCGCGGCGCTGGTCGGGGCGAACGGCCTTGGCGTCCCGGTGGTTCGGGCGCTGAACAGCGTGAACACCGCTCTTGGCTTTGAATCAGGCTTCATCATCGTGGTGGTGGCCATCCTTCTCGACCGCATGCTGAGGGTGTCGAAATGAGCCGCGCCGCCGTAGAATTCGACCGTGTTTCCATCGTCTTCGGTGACAATCCGGGCCGCGCCTTGCCCCTGATGGATCAGGGCAAGACCCGGGCCGAGGTGCAGCAGGCCACGGGCCAGGTCCTTGGGGTGCATGACTGCAGCCTGACCGTCGCTGAAGGTGAGATCCTCGTCCTGATGGGCCTATCCGGCTCCGGCAAGTCGACCTTGTTGCGGGGTGTCAATGCCCTGAACCCGGTGGTCCGGGGTGAGGTCCGGGTCCTTGAAAGCGACAAGATGGTCTCGGTGACCAAGGCCAATCCGGAAACACTGCGCCGCCTGCGCGCGACCCGGATCGCCATGGTCTTTCAGCAATTCGGCCTGCTGCCCTGGCGCACGGTGCGCGAAAACGTCGGGCTGGGGCTTGAACTTGCGGGCATGTCGCCCGAGGCGCGGAAGCCCAAGGTCGACGCGCAGCTGGAACTGGTGAACCTCTCGCAATGGGCCGACCGCAAGGTGGGCGACCTCTCGGGCGGGATGCAGCAGCGGGTTGGCCTCGCCCGCGCCTTCGTCACCGAAGCGCCGATCCTACTGATGGACGAACCCTTCTCGGCCCTCGACCCGCTGATCCGGTCCAAGCTGTAGGACGAACTTCTGGACCTGCAGGCGAAACTGAAGCGCACCATCGTCTTCGTGAGCCACGACCTTGATGAGGCCTTCAAGATTGGCAACCGCATCGCGCTGATGGAGGGCGGCCGGATCGTTCAATGCGGCACCGCGCGCGAGATCATCGCGAACCCGGTCAGCGAGTATGTGGCGGACTTCGTCGCACACATGAACCCGCTTGGGGTCCTGACGGCACGAGACGTGATGGAGCCAGGTGCTGCTTCTGCCACAGCCCGCGCGCTCGATGCAGAAACGCCGGTCAAGGACATCATGGACCTGATGAGCCAGGGCGTGGCCGAGCTGGTGGTCACGGAAAACGGCCGGAACCTTGGGCTTGTCAGAACCGCCAGCCTGATGGCCAAGCTGATCAACCCGCGCGCCTGACGGGAACGCGGGGACCAAAAGTTTTCGAAAACTTTTGGCAAATCTTTTCGAAAAGATTTGGCCCCGGCCGCGCCGCTGCACACCGCTTCCGCACAGCGCCTCCCCTTCCCCACAGTGGGGAGCGGAGGGGAGTGAGGGGCTCACCGACAGCCGGTTAACAAACCCCTAACGCCCACTGACATCCATATGATTCCAAACAGAAATCCGAAAATTTCCACCGTGGACACCTATTCGCCTGCAGCCGCCTTCTTCTTTGCCGGGGCCTTCTTCGCAGCAGTTTTTTTCGGGGCAGCAGCCTTCTTCGGGGCCGCCGCCTTCTTCGGCGCAGCCTTCTTCTTGCCGCCCGACTTCCCCGCCTTCTCGGCGATCAGGACCAGAGCCTCCTCCAGCGTGACCGCCTCCGGCTCCACCCCCTTGGGCAGGGTCGCGTTGACCTTCTCCCACTTCACATAGGGCCCGTAGCGGCCCGGCATGACCTGGACCTCACCCCCATCCGGATGCGCCCCCAGTACCTTCAACGGCCCCGCTGGCGCCGCCCGACCCGCGCCCCGCTGGGCTTTCTGGGCCAGCACCTCGACGGCCCGGTTCATCCCGATGGTGAAGACCTCCTCCACCTCCGGAATGTTCGCGTAGACCGACCCATGCTTCACATAGGGCCCGAACCGCCCGATCCCCGCCTCAACCAGCACCCCATCCTGCGGATGCTTGCCCACCTCGCGCGGCAGCGACAGCAGGGCCAGGGCCCGTTCCAGGGTCAGCCCATCGGGCGTCCATCCTTTCGGCAGGCTCGCCCGGTCGGGCTTGGGGTTCGCCTCGCTGGCCTCCCCCCGCTGGACATAGGGCCCGAACCGCCCCGCCCGCAGGGAAATCTCGATTCCGTTCTCATCCTGCCCCAGCACCCGCCCGTCCGACGCCGCACTTTCCGCGTCCCCGGCGATGGGCCGGGTATACCGGCACTCCGGATAGTTCCCGCAGCCGATGAAGGCCCCGCCCGACCGCGCCGTCTTCAAGTGCAGCCGCCCGGTCCCGCAAGTCGGGCAGACCCGCGGATCGCTGCCATCCGCTCGCGCCGGGTAGAGGTGCGGCGCCAGGAACTCGTCCAGCTTCTCCAGCACCTCGCCGATCCGCAGGTCTGCCGTCTCGGCAATTGCCGCGCTGAAATCGCGCCAGAAGCGGGCCAGCACGTCCTTGTAGTCGCGGTCCCCGGCCGAGACGTCGTCGAGTTCCGCCTCAAGGTCAGCGGTGAAATCGTACTCCACATACCGTTTGAAGAAGTTCGCGAGGAACGCCGTCACCAACCGCCCCTTGTCTTCTGGGAACAGGCGGTTCTTGTCCTTTCGGACATATTCCCGGTCAACGATCGTGGTCAGGATCGAGGCATAGGTCGACGGGCGCCCGATCCCCAATTCCTCCATCCGCTTCACAAGCGTCGCCTCGGTATAGCGTGGCGGGGGCTGGGTGAAGTGCTGGTCTGGCGTCACGGCTCCCTTGGCCAACGCCTCACCCTGCATCACCTGCGGCAGGCGGCCTTCCTCGTCATCCTCGTCATCGCGACCCTGGTCGTAGACCTTGAGGTAGCCGTCGAACAGCACCACCTGCCCGTTCGCCCGGAATGCCACCTCGCCATCCGGGGAGGCCACGTCAACCGCCGTCCGTTCCAGCCTTGCCGCCGCCATCTGGCTGGAAATCGTCCGCTTCCAGATCAGGTCATAAAGCTTGCGCTGGTCGTCCTCCACCCGGATCTTTTCCGGCCCCAGACCCATGTCCGTCGGCCGGATGCATTCATGCGCTTCCTGAGCATTCTTCGCTTTGTTCTTGTACATCCTGGGAGAATCCGGAACGTACTCCGCCCCGAAGCGCCGCTTGATCTCGTCCCGCGCGGCCATCACGGCCTCGGGCGCCATGTCGATGCCGTCGGTCCGCATATAGGTGATGTAGCCCGCCTCATACAGGCGCTGCGCGGCGTTCATGCACTGCTTGGCACCCATGCCGTACTTCCGCGACGCCTCTTGCTGCAACGTCGAGGTCATGAACGGCGGCCAGGGGTTGCGGGTCGCAGGTTTCGATTCGACCGCCATCACCTTGAAATCGCGGTGCTTTGCGGCCTCGACCGCCAACTCGGCGGCGGTGGCGGTAGGGATGTCGAACTTGGTCAGCTTCTTGGCCCCGAGCGTGACCATCCCGGCCTCGAACTCCTGGCCCCGTGGGGTGCGGAAGACGGCTTTTACGGTCCAGTATTCCTGGGCCTTGAAGGCCTCGATCTCCATCTCGCGTTCGACGATCAGTCGCAGGCAGACCGATTGCACGCGGCCCGCCGACTTCGCACCGGGGAGCTTTCGCCACAGGACGGGCGACAGGGTGAAGCCCACCAGATAGTCCAGCGCGCGGCGGGCGAGGTAGGCCTCGACCAGGGCCTGGTCGACCTCGCGGGGTTCCTTCATCGCCTTGGTCACCGCGTCCTTGGTGATCGCGTTGAAGGTCACGCGGGCAACCCTTTTGCCCTTCTTCAAGGAAGATTGCAGGGCTTCCTTCAGGTGCCAGCTGATCGCCTCGCCCTCACGATCCGGGTCGGTCGCAAGGATCAGCGTGTCGTCGGATTTCAGCGCCTCGGCGATGGCGCGGACGTGCTTTTTCGATTCCGGCGCGACCTCCCACAGCATGTCGAATCCATGCTCGGGGTCGACGGAACCATCCTTGGCGGGCAAGTCGCGGACATGGCCATACGAGGCAAGGACGGTGAAGTCCGGGCCGAGATACTTGTTGATTGTCTTGGCCTTGGCAGGGGATTCCACGACGACGACTGGCATGTTTTCCTGAAACTCCCGGGCCGGCAAATGGCGCGGCAACATGTGGGGGAAGGTGCGGACTTGTCAACCGGGAGAGACAGGCCGTTTTGCCGCAACCGAACCGGACCGATGGTCCGCATCCGATTTTTCGCCGAAAAATCGTGACCTTGTCAGTCCATCCGCGCCAGCAATCCGCCTGGCTGGCGGGCGATGCGGCCCTCAAGCTCCAGGTTCAGAAGCTCGGGCGCAAGCTGGGCTGAGGTCACCTTCAGATCGCGCATCAGCTGATCTTCGGCCAGGGGGCTGGGACCGAGCCGCGACAGGATCATCGAGTGCAGAAGCGCCACGTCCTTCAGGGGACGCGGCGGAGCCTCGGGTCCTGGCAGCGGTGGTAGCGCCATCTGCGGTTCAGGCCGCGGATCACAAGGCGCCCCCAAAGCCTCAAGCACGTCCTGCACGCCGCGGACCAGCACCGCCCCGTCGCGGATCAGCATGTTGCAGCCCGAGGCGCGGGCGTCGAAGGGGTGGCCGGGGACGGCCATGACGTCGCGCCCATAGTCCAGGGCTGCCTTTGCTGTGATCAGGCTGCCGGATTTCGCCGCCGCCTCGACCACGATGACGGCGCGCGACAGGCCAGCGACGATCCGGTTGCGCAGGGGGAAATGCCGCGCCTGCGGTTCGAGCCCCGGAGGGTGTTCGCTGATCCGGCAGCCCTTTTCGTCGATCCGGCGGGCAAGGGCATCGTTTTCGGCCGGGTAGATCACGTCGATGCCGCCCGCCATCACGGCAAGTGTGCTACCTTCGCCCTCCAGCGCAGCCTCGTGCGCAGCGGTGTCAATGCCGCGAGCAAGACCGGAGATGACCGTGAAGCCCGCCTCAGACAGCGTCTGACCCAGTCTGCGCGCCATGCGCATGCCCAGCGACGAGGCATTTCGTGCGCCGACCATGCCTATCGCAGGCCGGTTCAGCAGCGTCAGGTCACCCTTTGCCCAAAGGACCGGCGGCGCGTCAGGGATGTCCAGGAGGGCGCGGGGAAAGCCCTCCTCGCCATGGACCAGAAGCCGGGCACCGGTGGCATGGCCCTGCCGTTCTTCGGCGATGATGACACTCATGGGGCAGGGTTCATAGTTTTCGACCCCGGCCGCGGCAGCGATGGCGGGCAGCGCAGCCAGTGCGGCGCTGGCCGAGCCGTATTCGGCCATCAACCGATGATAGGTGACCGCCCCGACCCGCCGCGACCGGACCAGGCGCAGCCGGTCGCGCCGGTCATCCGGGGACAAACCCGAAGCCAGGTTCGCTAGCTGACCGTCTGCCATAGCTGCCCTCATCCATCGCGTCTGGGCCAGACTGCACCGATGAGGGTTAACGAAAGCTGAATCCCGGACGGCCCAGCGCACGACGGGGTTTGAAGTCGGAGATTGAAGTCGAGCGGAATATTTGATCAAATGGCGCAAAGACCCCGTGGCCCGAGTCTCAACTCCGGGGTTGTCATGCTTTCTGGGGAGCGAAGACCATGCTGAACGCCGAAGTAGCCAAGCGCCGCGACGAGGCCATCTCGCGCGGGGTGGGGATGATGACGCAGATCTATGCGGATCGGGCGCTGAACGCGGAAATCTGGGACATCGAGGGCAACCGCTATATCGACTTCGCCGCCGGGATCGCGGTGGTGAACACCGGGCATTGCCACCCGAAGGTGATGGCGGCCGTGGCGAACCAGATGACGAAGTTCACCCACACCTGCCACCAGGTGATGCCCTACGAGAACTACATCCGTCTGGCCGAGCGCCTGAACGAAAAGGTGCCGGGGAACTTCAAGAAGAAGACGATCTTCGTCACCACCGGCGCCGAGGCCTGCGAGAACGCGATCAAGATCGCCCGCATCGCCACGGGACGCGATGCCGTGATCGCCTTTGGCGGCGGCTTCCATGGCCGGACCTTCATGGGCATGGCGCTGACCGGCAAGGTGGAACCCTACAAGAAGGGCTTCGGCTCGATGATGCCGGGCGTCTTCCACGTCCCCTTCCCGATGGAGCCGCACGGGATTTCCACTAAGGACGCGATGGCGGGGATCGAAAAGCTGTTTAAAGCCGACCTCGACCCGGCCCGCGTGGCGGCGATCATCTTTG
The DNA here is from genome assembly GCA_046076605.1 of Tabrizicola sp. Lineage (GTDB taxonomy): Bacteria > Pseudomonadota > Alphaproteobacteria > Rhodobacterales > Rhodobacteraceae > Tabrizicola. Next base: position 11,320 of record JBJTSJ010000279.1, on the reverse strand, counting down.
AGCCGGTGCAGGGTGAAGGCGGCTTCTACCCGGCGCCGACCGAGTTGGTGAAGGCGATCCGCGCCCTTTGCGACCAGCATGGCATCGTGATGATCGCGGACGAGGTGCAGACCGGCTTTGCGCGGACGGGGAACCTGTTTGCGATGGAAATGCATGGCGTGGCCGCCGACCTGACGACGATGGCCAAGGGCCTGGCGGGCGGGCTGCCGCTGGCCGCGGTCACGGGCCGGGCGGAATTGATGGACGCGGCCAATCCGGGGGGCTTGGGCGGTACCTATGCCGGCAACCCGCTTGGGATCGCTGCGGCCAATGCCGTCCTGGATGTGATCGAGGAGGAAGACCTCTGCGCCCGCGCCAATGAACTTGGGTCTCGGCTGAAGCAGCGGCTGGAGGCGATCCGCGCGACCTCGCCCGAGATCATCGACATCCGCGGTCCGGGTTTCATGGTGGCGGTCGAATTCGGCAAGCCGGGGACCAAGGAGCCCGACGCGGGCTTCACCGGACGTGTGCGGATGGAGGCGCAGAAACGAGGGCTGATCCTGCTGACCTGCGGCGTCTACGGCAACGTCGTGCGCTTCCTGGCGCCGATCACCATTCCGGATGCGCATTTCGCCGAAGCGATGGAGATCCTGGAGGCTGCGGTCGCGGCTGCAAGGCAATAAAGGACGGGCGGAACCGTTCTGCCGGTCCGGGGTTAGACCCTTAGGAAAGGATCGGTCGAAATCCGCCCATCCCGCCTTTTTCTGGTCCAAAGCCGGGCCTTGATCGATACTGTCCGTCTGTAGACTCACAACCTGGAGCATACCAATGACCCGTTTTCTTCTGACCCTCCCCCTGCTGGCCCTGCCACTGATGGCCTGCACCCCGGCCGAACAGAACGCGGCACTGGGTGCCGTGGGCGGTGCTGCGGTCGGTGCGGCGATCTCGTCGGACGCTGACCGCGAGAAGGGCGCCGTAATCGGCGCAATCGTCGGCGTCGCGGCCTCGCAGCTTATCGGACCGGCACCCCAGGCGGGCAAGTGCTATTATCGCGACCGGAACGGCAACCGTTTCATCGCGGACTGCCAGTAGGCCTGACGGGCTTAGGCCCTCAAGGTGATGGACCCTGGCCCCAAATGGGCCAGGGTCCTTTCTTTTGGGACACCCGCATAGCCTTGGCATTGCCGCCCGCCCTCTTTCGCCAGCCCGGCGGAACGGCTAGAAGCGCGGCCAGTCCATTGCAGGTGCCGACATGCCTGACCCATCGACGGGGATCGAGATTGCCTCTGCCACCGTAAGACTGGGCGGCCGACTGATCCTGGATGCGCTTGACCTTGGGTTATCCGAGGCCCGGATCGGCATCCTTGGCCGGAACGGATCTGGCAAGACGACGCTCTTGCGGCTGATTGCCGGCCTTATCGCCCCGCAGTCTGGAACGGTCCGGGTCGACGGCTTTGATCCCTACACTGACCGCAATGCGGCGTTGGGTGCCATCGGCATCCTGTTTCAGAACCCCGATCATCAGATCCTGTTTCCGACGGTCGAGGAAGAGCTGGCGTTCGGACTTGCCCAGCAAGGACTGTCGCAAGCCGAGGCGCTTGCCCGGGCCAATGCCGCCCTGCAATCAGAGGCGCGGGCACATTGGGCCAAGGTGCCGGTCACCAGTCTCAGCCAGGGCCAGCGGCATTACCTGTGCCTCTTGTCGGTGCTCTTGATGGCCCCGCGCACGATCCTGCTGGACGAACCGCTTGCCGGGCTTGACCTGCCGACGCAGGCCCGACTTGCCCGACGCTTTGCCACTCTGCCGCAGCGGTTGGTCACCATCACGCATGATCCGGCCTCCGTCCAGGACTGCGACCGCGTGGTATGGCTGGACGCAGGACGCGTCGCTGCAGACGGACCGCCCGGGGCGGTGATCCCTGCCTACGCCGCCGAGATGGCCCGGATCGGAGAGCGCGATGCTGACACCGATCTCGCCAGTTGACAGCGTCCTTCACCGCTGGCCCGCAGCGGCCAAGCTTGCAGCAATTGCCGGACTTGGTGTGCTGCTTGGCGTGATCGCCGATCCTGTCGTACTGGCTGTGATCTTTGCAGGGGTCTGGCTGGCCTTCCTGCCGCTTGGCGGGGCCGAGGCCGCGCATCTGCCGCGGCGGCTTTGGCCGCTTTGGCCCTTCGTGCTGGTGATCGGCGGCTGGCATCTTTTCCGTGGCACACCCGAGGCGGGCCTCGCGGTCGTCCTGCGAATGGTGACGATGTTCGCGGCCGCGACGCTTTTACTTTTGACCACCCGCTTCGATGCGCTGCTGGCCGCCTTCTCTGCGTTTCTGCGCCCGCTGGAACGTCTCGGCCTGCCCGTCAAACGCATTGCGCTGGCCCTGGCCATGGCGGTTCGCTTCATCCCGGTCCTGTCCCAGCGCGCGGGCGAGCTTGCCCAGGCCTGGCGCGCGCGGTCCCCGCGCAAGCCACGCCACCGCCTGATGGTACCACTGGCGCTGGCGGCACTTGATGAGGCCGACCATGCCGCGGAGGCCTTGCGCGCGCGCAGCGCTTCGGTTTAGCAGGGCTGCGCAATCATCGGAGATTCGACTTGGAACGCAGCCTTGCCCACGTCGCCCTGTTCGCCGCCCTGATCGCTGTGCTTGGATTCCTGCCCCGGATCGACCTGATCGCGGGCGTACCGATTACCTTCCAGTCCTTCGGTGTCATGCTGGCTGGCGCGGTCCTTGGCGCGCGCAAGGGTGCGCTGGCGGTCCTTTTGTTCATTGCGCTGATCGCGCTTGGCCTGCCGTTCCTGTCCGGCGGCGCGAACCTGTGGTCGGTCCTTTATACCCCGCGCATCGGCTATGTGATCGGTTTTCCGGTGGCGGCCTTCGTGACTGGCTGGCTTACCCAGCGCCTGACCGCGATGCCGCTGTCGCTGGCAGCGGGCATTGCGGCTGTCGGCGGCGGGATGATCGTGCTTTACGCGATCGGCATCCCGGTTGCAGCCTACATGAACGACCTGACCCTGGCCGAGACAGCGACCGGCGCGTTGGCTTTTGTGCCAGGCGATCTTGTCAAGGCAGTGGCCACGGGCCTCGTGACCGGCCAGCTGGCACGGATGCGCCCTGGGGTCGTCCAGTCACGCGCCTGAGGCTTCCAGCAACAGCGCCGTCCCGATCCCTCCGGCTGCGGCGATCGCGGCCAGACCCCGGCCCCGCTGCAGCCCGTGGAACAGCCGGACCGCCAGGACAGCGCCCGAGGCCCCAATGGGATGGCCACGGGCCAATCCCCCACCATCCGGATTGACGATGGCGGGGTCCAACCCCGCGCCTTCGACCACCGCAATGGCCTGAACGGCATAGGCCTCCATCACCTCGGCCATGGCCAGCGGCTCGCCACTCCAGATTGCGCGGATCGCCGCAACAGGCGCAAGGCCAGGTTCCATCGGATCGCCGCCGAGCGTCCGGCCGGCCAGAAGCGCCAGGCCCCGCCCGCGCGCGATCCGGTCGCTGACCACAAGGCAGATCGCCGCGGCATCGGCGGCGACCGCAGCCGTCGCGGCAGTGATGCTGCCTGTCACCACAGGTGCCCGGCCAAGCAAACGCGACGAAAGAGCCCGGGGAAAAGCGTCCCGTGCCACCTCGTTCAGGGGTACGATCTCGGACGACAGGTCAGCAGCCAGCGCCTTGTCATGGCTTGCCACGGCCCAGGCTTCTTGCCGTGCCCGGTTGATACCCAGCCGCTTTGCCAGCGCCTCGGCCGCATCGGCCATGCCCGGGTTCCTGTCGGGCCAAGGGGTGAAGGGCGCCTCGTCATAAGGTTCGGGGGGGCCGCCGTTTGGATCGGTCCGCAGGCGCAAGGGGCGACGGGAGTAGCTTTCGACACCACCGGCCGCCACCACCTCGGCCGCGCCGCTGTCGACCATGGCCCTGGCCAGGAGGATAGCGTCCAGCCCACCCGCACATTGCCGATCGGTGGTCAGCCCGGCCACCGCCTCGGGCAGGCCAGCCGCCAACGCCACCCGCCGCGCCGGGTTGCCGCCAGCACCAAGGGCGTTCGACAGGATCAGCTCATCGACCTGACCGGGCACGAACCCGGCATCGGCAAGGCAGGCCGCGACAACCGGGACAGCCAGGTCTTCCAGGGACAGCCGGGCAAAGGCCCCGCCCCGGGGCACGACGGCTGTGCGGCGGGCCGCGATCAGGCGGGCCATGCGAGGCTCGCCTCCAATGCCTTGAGGTCGGTCTTGCCCGAGGCGAGCACCGGCCAGTCGTCGCGCCAGATCAGGGCCTTGGGGGATCTGGTCGGACCAAGCTTCTCTCTTAGGGTGACAAGGATGCCGACCTCATGACCCGCATCGCCCTGCACCACCGCCACCAGCGCATGGCCGCGCAAAGGGTCCGGGACCGGCAGCACCGCTGCACGTGTGACGCCAGGCAGCGTCTCCAGCAGCGCCTCGATCTCTTCGGGAAAGACGTTCTGGTCGGCCACCTTGACCATGCGGCCCGCACGACCTTTCAGGTATAGGAAGCCGTCCCGCAGTTCGCCGATCTCGCCCACGGACAGCCAGCCATCACGCCATCTGGCGGCCGTCACCTGGCGCCTCTGGAGGTTACGCCCGGCGTCAGCCCCATAGCCGAGGAACAGGTAGGGACTGCGGACCCAGACCTCTCCCCCCGGGCCGAGGTGGAGGTCGACCCCGGGATAGGGGCGCCCGACCGAAGCTGCGGGGGTCGTCTCATCGGCAAGAGTGATGAAGCTCGTCTCGGCGGCCCCGTAGAACTCGCGGATCTGGGCGACTGGAGCAAGGCTTTGCAGGCCAGTGCGGAGGACGGGATCAAGCTTGGAACCGCCGACGAGGATGAGACGCAGGTCAGGCACCGTGCCAGGGCCGAGTAGCAAGCGCAGCTGGGCCGGGGTCGCGTACAGATGGGTGATCCTTCGCGCGGCGAGGGCCTGGCGCTGGCGGTCGGGGCGAAGGTCGGCCAGATGGTGGACCTCGGCACCCAGATGCAACCCCTCGACCGCGCCATATAGCGAAAGCGTGTGGATAAGGCGGCCCAGAGTGGCGACATGGGCCCCTGGGCCGATGCCGAGGGTTGCGTTGACCGCAAAGCTTGCGGTCCAGGAGGCTTGCGTCCGGCAGATGCGGCGGGGTTGGCCGGTGGAGCCGGAAGTGAGGGTTTCAAGGATGGGCTGGTCCTGCGGATCGGGCGGCGGCTGGTCCGGCGCACCGATGCGGTAGGCGGGGTGTCCGATGGCAGCAGCCAGGCCCTGCGCGCTGTCGGGAAGGACGACCGGCGAACGTGTCCCCTTTCCGACGTGGACACGAGGGACTTCTTCCCCAGCGCTGTCGAAAAGCCGGGCCGCGGAATGCCAGCGAAAGCCGTCGGTCATGCCGACAGAAGTGTGGCGATCCGGCGCAGGGCCAGCAGATAGCCCTCGGTCCCGCAGCCCGCGATCACCCCGTCGGCCCGGGCCGAGACGTACGAGTGGTGACGGAACGCCTCGCGCTTGTGGATGTTCGAGATATGCACCTCGATCACCACGCCGTCGAAGGCGTTCAGCGCGTCCAGGATCGCGACCGAGGTATGGGAATAGGCGCCGGGGTTGATGATGACCCCGGCACTGGTGCCCCGCGCCTCGTGGATCCAGTCGACCAGTTGGCCTTCGTGGTTCGACTGCAGCGCCTTGACCCGAAGGCCCAGATCGTCGGCCAGATCCGACACCTTGGCCGCCACGTCGTCCAGCGTTTCCCGCCCATAGATTTCCGGCTGGCGCAGGCCAAGCAGGTTCAGGTTCGGGCCGTTCAGCAGGGTGACAAGTTTCGACATGTGGCGTCCGCGCAAAGGGTTCGCGCGAGATTAGCCTATATGACTGTCGGGACAACCGGCAAAAAATTGGCGGCCTTCCGGGGCTCTGCTGGGGACAGACCGGAAAGCCGCCCAGGGAGACGACGGTTACCCTATCGGGTTGATCTTCAGGCCACTTTCTCCAGCACCACTTCGGGCTTGATGCCCAGCGCATGGACGACTTCGCGGGTCAGGTGCGGGCGGTTCAGCGTGTAGAAGTGCAGATCCTCGACCCCGCCCTGGATCAGCCGGTCGCAAAGGGCCGTGCACTGGGTCAGCGCCAGCAGATCCTCGCGACCGTCGCGGGCGGCGGTGGTAAAGGCCTCGTCCAGCCTGGCCGGGACCGAGGTTCCGCAGCGGCGGGCGAACTTCTTCGCGCCCTCCCAGCTGGTGATCGGCAGGATGCCGGGAATGATAGGCGCGGTGATCCCGGCCTTCACGCAGGCATCACGGAAGCGGAAGAAGGTGTCCGCGTCAAAGAAGAACTGGGTGATCGCGCTGGAGGCGCCTGCATCAATCTTCCGCTTCAGCCATGTCACGTCGGCAGCGCTGTCGGCGGCGTCCGGATGCGGTTCGGGATAAGCACCCACGCGGATCTTGAACTTGCCGGTCCGGGCCAGCTTCTCCACCAGCTCGACAGAATTGGCAAAGCCCAGCGGATGCGGAACGAACCGCTGCGCGCCTTTCGGGGCATCACCCCGCAGCGCCACAATCTCGGTCACGCCGGCGGCGGCGTAGGATTCGGCGATGGAAAGGGTTTCGGTCTGGGTCGCGTCGACGCAGGTCAGGTGCGCGGCAACCGGCAGGCCATAGTTGCGATGGATGGTCGACACCGCCTCATGCGTCAGGGTCCGCGTCGTACCGCCCGCGCCATAGGTCACCGACACAAAAGACGGCTTCATCGGCGCCAACGCCTGTACCGTTTCCCACAACCGGAACGAGGCGTCCAACGACTGCGGCGGGAAGAATTCGAAACTGATACGGGGCGCATTGGACATGCTGGTCTCCTTCGATGCCCCCTTGTCGCAGATTTCCCAATGTGAGACCAATTCATAGTTCTCACGATCTTCATGAGGTTCGTTCATGTACATCGAGCTGCGCCACCTGCGCACGATCCGCGCCATCCAGCAGGCCGGGGGTCTGCAACGGGCGGCAGACATGCTGAACATGACCCAGTCCGCCCTGTCGCATCAGGTGAAAGGGTTGGAGGATCAGGCGGGGATGGAGTTATTCGTACGCCGGTCCAAACCTATGCGCCTGTCGGCGGCAGGGGTGCGGATGCTGCGCGCGGCGGAGCGCATCCTGCCGGAGATCGACGCGATGGAGGAGGAGTTCCGTGGTCTCCGTGCGGGCCGCACCGGGCGGCTTCACATCGCCATCGAGTGCCACGCCTGTTTCGACTGGCTGTTCCCGGTGCTGGAGCTGTTCCGACATGCCTGGCCCGAGATCGACGTCGACATTCGCGCGGGGCTTGCGTTCGAGGCCCTGCCGGCCCTGAACCGCGAGGATGTGGACCTGGTGATCTCATCCGACCGCGAACCGCCGCCTGGAATCGTGTTCAATCCCCTCTTCGACTACCACCCGACCTTTGTGGGTTCTGCGCAGAACCCCTTGGCCGCAAAGGACTTCATCACTGCCGAGGACTTCCGCGACCAGGTGCTGATCACCTACCCAGTCAGCCGCGACAAGTTGGACGTGTTCACCGAAATCCTGACGCCCGCCAAGGTGGAGCCCCGGGCGCAAAGGACGGCGGAGCTGACGGCGGTCATCCTGATGCTAGTGGGGTCGAACCGGGGGGTGGCGGTGCTGCCCGACTGGGTGATGCGCGAGGTGAAGACGAACGCGGACTACATCACGCGACCGCTGGGACCCGATGTAGTGACAAAGCGGATGTATGCGGCCACGCGCGAAGAGGATGCGGCCAAACCCTACATCGCGCATTTCCTGCGGCTGGCGCGGTCCGAGCCGGTGAAACTGCAGCGCGGGTGACGGGAGGCACGATTTTTCTGCGAAAAATCAGGCACTACATTCCGAATTTTCGCAGAAAATTCGTGTCCGTCAGGCGCGGATCGTGTCCGCCATCGCCTTGAACAGCCCGTCGTTGCAGGCGATCAGTGCGCCGTCCAGCGGATCGGTCCCCTCGCGCAGGCCTTCGACCAGGCCACCCGCTTCCTTGACCAGCAGCACCCCGGCAGCAACGTCCCAGGCCGAAAGCTCCCGCTCCCAGAACCCGTCAAAGCGGCCGGCGGCGACATAGGCGAGGTCCAGCGCGGCAGCCCCCCAGCGGCGCACCCCTGCACAGGCTGGCATCAGGCGGCCCAGGTCCTTCAGCATGGCGGGAAGCGTCGATTTGGCACCAAACGGGATGCCGGTCGCGAACACCGCCTCATGCATCGCGCGGCGGGCCGAGACGCGCAGACGGCGGTTGTCGTTCAGCCAGCATCCCGCGCCCTTTTCGGCCCAGAACATCTCGTCCTTCGCCGGATCGTAGACCACGGCCGAAACGATCTCGCCCTTGTGCTCCAGCGCGATCGACACCGCCCAATGCGGCATTCCGTGCAGAAAATTCGTGGTCCCGTCCAGAGGATCGACGATCCAGCGTCGGGTCGGATCGGCGCCAGCGGCACCGCCGGTTTCCTCGCCCAGCCAGCCATAGGTCGGCCGCGCTCCCAGAAGCTCTTCCTTGATGAGCCGCTCCGCCTCGCGGTCGGCTTTCGACACGAAATCGCCTGGTCCCTTGGTCGAGACCTGCAGGTTTTCCACCTCGCGGAAGTCCTTGACCAGCGACCGGCCCGCCTTGCGCGCAGCCTTGATCATCAGGTTGAGGTTGGCCGAGCCCTGCATGCGTCCGCTCCACGTCGTTCCAAGCCCGGCGCTATAGCGGGTCGGGGGCGGGAAAGGAAGGGGGCGGGGTTACTGGACGATCACTACGCGGGTGTTCTCCATTCCCTCGGCTTTCACCATCTCGAACAGGATCTTCGCATTGTCGGGATGCAGCCGCACGCAGCCATGGCTGGCAGGCTGCCCCAGGCGCTTGATCTGGTCGGTGCCATGGATCGCGTAATTGCCATCGTAGAAGATCGCGAACGGCATCGGCGCGTTGTTGTACCGGCGCGACCGGTGGTTCCGCGACAGGAACTCGGGCTCGAAGGTCCCGGCGGGGGTGATCTTACCGGCTTTCGCGGTCGAGACCGGCCAGGTGTAAAGCAGACGACCCTCGTGGTAGACCTTCATGGTCTGGGAAGAAATCGAGACACGGGCAAGGACCCGGTCTGCAAGTGCCTGCGTGGGCAGAAGTGCCAGAACCAGGGCAAGCACAGCAAAATGGCGGCGCATAGAAACCTCCGAATGTAATCATCAATCCACGGGCAGAATTCCCGCCATGTCCTAATAGTCAATGAAAAACCGGCGAAAATCCGGTCAGGAATCCCTGATTTGTGGCGGGTTTGGGTCAGCCTTCGTCGCGACCGGGCAAGGGCAGCGCACCGATCATCGGGCTTTCCAATTCGCGCAACAGTTTGCGGCGGATGGCTTCGGGATAGTCCGCTTGCCGGGGCGCGCTTTCGACAAAGGCTCCGGGGCCGTGGATCACCTCGGTCTGGTAATAGTCGAGGATATCGGCCTCATGTTCCCCGACCGCCAGCCCGTTCACTGTGATGCCGCTGAAGTCCTCGCGTTCATAGGTCCGGCGGACCGAGATCCCCTCGTTGTTCCGCCCGTCACCGGCCACGTCGATCACCCGGCGGTCACAGGCGGGGGCCTCGGCGATCAGGTCGGACCCGAAGCGCAAGGCATCGCCCAGCGCGGTCGCCAAGCGGGCCAGCGGGCGGGGGGTGCGGCGCACGGTCCAGATCACCTCGTCCAGCGCATCGGGGCTGTCGAGAAGGGTCCAGGGCTGGACGACATCCTGATAGCCATTGCCGGACCAGTAGTAGATGGCGAGGGCAACCTCGCCTTCGGGCACATAGATCGCGCGGCGTACCTCAGGGTCCTCCAGCGCCTGGGCCAGGCCTTCGGTCTGGATGATGTAGTCCTGCGAATCGATGGAGCGGGAAATGTCGACCGCCAGCGCCAGAGCCAGACGGCAGCCGGACCGGGCCGCAGTGAGCCCTGCCGCCGACATGGCGACCGCACAGAGACCGATCCGCAGAAGGCAGGCAAGTGGCATGGCACATCCCTTTCCTTGCGCGATCCTGCGCCCCTGGTGGCGGGGCCGCAAGCGTGGTCAACGGCGGCGGCGCACCAGGGGAATGTTCGACCGCGACGCCTTGAACTGCGTTTCGGGATGCGGCGGATGGCCTGCGGTCTGCTGCCAGTAACCACGCGCGCCGCGCCGCAGCCAGACTGGCAAGGTCAGCACCAGCCCCGCAACAAAGCCCCCGACATGCGCCCAGTAAGCCACGCCACCCTCCTCACCCGGGACCGCCACGCCGGACCCGATCTGGATCGCCAGCCACAGCCCCAGCACGATCCAGGCCGGGATCGCGAAGATGCGGAAGAAGATCACGAAGATGAACAGGACATCGACCTTGGCCTTGGGGAACATCAGGAGATAGCCCCCCATCACCCCCGCAATCGCGCCCGAGGCGCCGACCATCGGAATGGGCGAGCCCGGGTCTGGCAGCGCCTGGGCCAGACCCGCCGCCACGCCGCAGGCGAGGTAGAAGATCAGAAAGCCCACCGGCCCCATCTCTTCTTCCAGGTTGTCGCCGTAGATCCACAGGAACAGCATGTTCCCCGCCAGATGCATCCAGCCGCCATGCAGGAACATCGAAGTGAAGATGGTCTCCAGCCCCTCGCCCTGCAAGAAACGTGCGGGCACCAGGCCCCAGGTCATGAAGAAACCGTTGAGGTCCCATTCCGAAAGGGTCGTGAAATAGCCCAGGAAAACCAGGACATTGATCGCGATCAGCGCGAAGGTGACATAGGGCGTACGCCCAGAAGGGTTATGGTCGCGGATCGGAAACATGGCGCGCAGCCTTTCCGATCAACGACAGTCCGTCAAGCTTCGGCGACTTCGGCCAGAAGCTGGGCATTGCCGCCCGAAGCCGTGGTATCGATGCACAGGTGTCGTTCCAGATGCGTGTGCCCGGCGTCGGGGGCGGCGATCAGGGGCAGGATCGGGCCTTGTCTCTGGGCCAGAGCCTGGGCGTAGGGGCGGCCTGTGTCGGCCTCGCCCCACCACAGCGCTCCGGAGAAGCCTTGCAGGGTTTTCAGCGCCTCGGGGGGCAAGCCGGGGGCTTCCACCGCGTGGCCGCCGAGTTTGCGGATGGCCTCTGCCTGTTGCAGCGCGGTGGCCCGCCCGGGGCCAAGGCAGAGGAGGGGCGCGCGCGGGGTCATGGAAAGGCGGTTCGACTCGCCGGTCGGGCCGGGCATGTCCTGGGTCGATGGCGCAGTGGCGGGCCAGGGGGCGGTTATGGCCTTGGCGACCTCGGCAGCCGGGGTCGTCGCGTCGTCCAGCGTGGCGGCGGGCGTGGGCGCCTTGGTGAAGCGGGTCAGGTAATGCG
>JBJTSJ010000278.1:0-3000 GCA_046076605.1 Tabrizicola sp. | reverse complement strand
AGGAGACCGATCAATGAGCAACCTCTTCTGGCTGACGGACGCGCAGATGTCGCGTCTGGAACCCTTCTTTCCCAAGAGCCATGGCAAGCCGCGCGTCGATGATCCGTTGCCCGGCAACGGTTTGCTTGCAAACCGTGAGAGGGGGCGGGTACTGAGCGGGATTATCTTCATCAATCGCAATGGGTTGCGGTGGTGTGATGCGCCCAAGGAGTATGGTCCGCCGAAGACGCTCTACAACCGATGGAAGCGGTGGGGCGACAAGGGCATCTTCGCCCGGATGATGGAAGGCCTTGCTTCCGGGGCCGCCGTTCCGAAGACGGTGATGATGGACGCGACTTATCTGAAAGCGCATCGCACGGCGTCCAGCCTGCGGTCGAAAAAGGGGGGTCCGACGACCAGAGGGGCCGACTGATCGGTCGAACCAAAGGCGGCATGAACACGAAGCTGCATGCCGTCACCGACGCGGAAGGTCGCCCGATCCGGTTCTACATGACCGCAGGCCCCCCTCTCGGCGATGCAAGGCATCGCCTGCCGGGCAACGGGTAAGCGATTACACCGGAGCTGCAGCCCTGCTGGGCAATTTGCCAAAGGCGGAGTGGCTGCTGGCCGACCGGGGCTATGACGCCGACTGGTTCCGGGACGCTTTGAAAGACAAGGGCATAAGGCCCTGCATCCCAGGCCGGAAGTCACGCGGCAAGCCAGTCAAGCACGACAAGCGCCGCTACAGACGCCGCAACAGGATTGAGATCATGTTCGGGCGGCTGAAGGACTGGCGACGTGTGGCCACCCGCTACGACAGATGTTCTACGGTCTTCCTCTCCGCCGTAGCCCTCGCCGCAACCGTCATATTCTGGCTATGAAACAAGAACGAGTCCTGACCCTAGCTCGGCGTCGACATCGTGGGCGCTATGGCGCAGTCAGAGGGGATCGATCTCTGAGCAACTTTACAGACTCGCGCGAGACGTGCCGGTCGGACCATGTGGGACAGGCGCTGATGCTGTCGAATGTTGGCATCCGGACGACAAGTCGGCCTATCGACCGCTCGAAGTCCATACCCACGAGCGTTGATGGGAACGGGACTGACGTCGAGCCTTCTCCATTTCTGACAATTGGCCCTCTTGTCGGGTTGTCCCGCTAGACAGTCCCGGCGAATTTAAGTCGAGGGGTATCGAGCGCGCCCAGCAAGAGATCGCGTGCATAAGCTATCCGAGGGTGCCGCAAGGCACCTCTGCCCCAGACGAGGCGGAGACCATTGCCAGGACGCTCGGCAGGGGCTGGGATTTCCGCCAGCCGATCCGCTTCAATGTCGCCTTGGCACAGATAGTCGGGAAGCACCGTCCAGCCTGCCCCCGATAGGACGAGTGATCTCAAGACGCGGAGGTCGGGGACAGACACCACCGGGCGCCGTCCGTCCAACGACAGTCCGTTCGCAGCGATCCAGGTGCGGATGAGCGGAAGATCAAGATCGTAAGAGACGAAGGGTGCGTCAATACCGTCGTCCGCCATGGACGGCAGTGTCACGGCGACAAGCGTCTCGGTCCCGATCAGGTGACTGTCAAGGCGCGGGTCCTCGGGTGAGGAGGCGGTGACCGCCAGATCGACGGCGTCGGAGAGCAGAAGTTCGTAAAGGCTCTTCTTGTTGCCCGTCTGGATGCGGACCTCCAGCCCTGCCTCTGTCAGCCGTGGCAAGACCGGAGCAATCCGGACGCTCAGGTATTCGGCCGGTCCCGCCAGATGCACCACGCCCGACAACTTGGCCGACCGTGCCTTGACCGTGGCCAGCGCGGCCTCGGCACGGTCCAGAGACTGGCCCAGACTGGCGGCAAGGTCGTCGGCAACGGCGGTCGGCACGACCCCACGGGCATGGCGTTGGAACAAAGCGCGGCCCAGCTGCGCCTCCAATGCTGCGATATGGCCTGAAACGGCGGGTTGCGTGAGGCCGAGCAGCCGCGCGACCGCGCTGATCGAGCCGCGCCGGTGCACCTCGACGAAAGTGCGCAGATGGATGAGGGACATGGGGGCTCCAAAAGACAGGTATAAATTTTCTGATGGTTGATACCAAAATGCGAAAGATGTCGCGATGAGTAAAGATGTCTATCTTGAGGCCATCACCAAGAATGGAGACCAAAATGAACCCCAAGATCCTGATCATCACCACGTCGGCCGCGACCATGGGCACCAGCGACGATCCCACCGGCCTGTGGCTGGAAGAGCTGACCACCCCTTGGTACGCCTTCGTCGATGCCGGGGCGGACCTGACGCTGGCCTCGATTGCAGGCGGGAAGATCCCGGTCGATCCGCGCAGCCTGAAGCCTGCGGGCGAGAACGATGCCTCGGTCGAACGTGCCCTGAAGGACGCGAGTTTCCAGCGCCTCATCGCCGAGACCCCGAAGTTCGACACGCTGGATGCCTCGGCCTATGACGCGATCCTTCTGCCCGGTGGCCACGGGACGATGTTCGACTACCCCCAGAACGCGGCGCTCGCCCGCCTGGTGGCCGAGTTCGACGCGGCCGGCAAGGTCGTCGCCGCCGTCTGCCACGGTCCGGCGGGGCTTGTGGGCGCGCGCAAGGCCGACGGCACGCGGGTAGTCGCGGGCCGTCGGGTGGCCGCCTTCACTGATAGCGAAGAGCGCGCGGCCGGGCTGGACAAGGCCGTGCCCTTTCTTCTGGAAACCCGCCTGAAGGAATTGGGCGCGCGGCACGAATCCGGTCCTGATTTCAAGCCCTTCGCCCTGCGCGATGGCAACCTCGTCACCGGGCAGAACCCCGCTTCGGCCGGGCCGCTGGCGAAGCTGGTGATGGAAGCTCTCGCAGCGCGGCTCGCCGCATGACCCGCTACCTGCACACCATGATCCGGGTGACCGATCCCGAGGCGACGATCCGGTTCTTCAACCTGATCGGCCTCACGGAAACCCGGCGGATCGAGAACGAAAAGGGGCGCTTCACCCTGATCTTCCTTGCCGCCGACGAGGACCGCGAGGCGGCTCTGGCGCGCCGCGC
>JBJTSJ010000277.1:0-6349 GCA_046076605.1 Tabrizicola sp. | reverse complement strand
ATCGACGCGGCGGCCCACGGCGGACACGATCTTGTCGATGATGCGCAAGAGGTGACGTTCGTCGCGGAAGGTCACGTCGGAAAGCTGCAGCTTGCCCGCGCGTTCGACGAATATGCGCTTCGGCCCGTTGACGAGGATATCGTTGATCGTTTCGTCCTTCAGGAGCGGCTCCAGCGGCCCAAGGCCCATGACTTCGTCATAGAGTTCCTGGTTCAGGGCCAGGCGATCGTCCTTGTTCAGCGCGACGGACATGTCGTCCAGGGCTTCCGAGGCGAGTGACGCGATTTCGCCCTTCAGCTGCTGTTCGCTGGCCGATTCCAGGGCCGAAAGGTTCAGGTCTTCCAGAAGACGCTTGTGAATCTCGACCTTGAGTTCGGTCAGGCGTTCCTTGCGTTTCTTTTCCTTGTCGGCAGCAACGGCTTCGGCTGCAACACGCTGCTGTGCGGCGGGCTGTGCCGGGGCGCGGGCGGCGAAAGCGGCCTTGTCCACGGCCTGAGAAACCGGCGCCATTCCCCCCTGGGGCGCGCTTGCACCGGTCGGCGAGTCTTTCTTGAAGCGGCTAAACACGGGTAGATCCCCCTAGATCAGGCTTTGGCGGTTTCGGTGGCTTTGTTCAGGTCGTACAAGGACTTGGCGAGCTTCTGCAGTTCCTTGCGCAGCGGGTTCTTGTTCGCGCTTTCGGCGATGGGCAGGCCGTGGTCATTGGCCTGGGTCACCTGTTCGCCGCCATCGGGCAGCTGCACTTCGATGGCGATGTCCAGGCTTTCCGCCAGACGCTTGACGCGGGCCTTGGCCGACAGGTCGGTGAACTTGGGCGCGCGGTTCAGCACATAGCGCACCTTTTCGTGCGGCAGGCCTTCGGCCTTCAGCGCACGGACAAAGCGCAGGATGTTCTGTGCCGAGCGCAGGTCAAGCTCCAGCAGCGCGAAATAGACATGCGACCTGGTCAGGACCGATTCGGTCCAGGCGACAACGGCTGAAGGCATGTCGACGATGACGAAATCGAAGTTCGCCTGTGCCGTGTCCAGGATCCGGCCGACATCTTCCGGTGTCACCACTTCCAGCGGCAGCATGTCGGCCGGCGCGGTGAAGACATGCAGTTTGTCGTTGAAGGTCAGCATCGACTTGATCAGCGAGTCCGCGTCGACGGCGGCGGTGTCGGTCAGGATCTCCAGAACGGCTTCCTTGCGGGGCAGGTCGAGATAGGTCGCGACCGAGCCGAACTGCAGGTCGAAGTCGATGACGCAGACGCGCATGCCTTCGGCTTCGGGGATCAGGCACAGTTCCCATGCAAGGTTTGCCGCAAAGGTGGTGGCGCCAACGCCGCCCGCCATGCCGTGCACCGGCAGGATGACGCCGTTGCGGTCACCTTTGGCCTTGAAGACCGGATTGAACGTGCCCGTTTCCGGGTCATAGCCGTCGGGCATGACCGGGGCGGGCTTACGCAGACGCTCGATCGCGTCGTGCAGGGCGCCTTCGGGCAGCGGGTAGGGGACGAAGTCATCGGCCCCAAGCTTGAGCATCTGGTGCAGGACCGAGGGGCTGACCTGGTTGGCGATGAGCAGGACCTTGATCTTCTTGGCCTTTGCGGCCTTGATCACGTCGTTCATCTTCGACAGTTCGGATTCATCCTCGCTGTCGACGGCGATGGCGACGAACTGCATGCCGGTGCTGTCCGGCTGCTTGAGGAACACGAGCGCGTCCTCGAAGTTGAGGTCGCCCCAGGCTTCGCCCAGTTCGGTTTCCATATCGTCGATCAGAAGATCGAATCGCTGCACGTCACGCGAAATCGTGCAGGCGAGGATCGGTGCCGGATCGCTCTGAACTATGGCTTTGCTCGTCATCTCGCGTCAGGTCCTTTCGGTGCGGGCCATTTTGTACACATAATACAAGTAGTTAGGTTGCAGCTTTGCCTTGATGTCTACTTGCGGAACATGAGAGCCCAGTACTCTTCCTATCAGGCGACCTTGTTCAAGAATGGTGGCGATATTTGGGCTAAAACTGCTTGTTTCTGGGATTATCACGATTCTGGAAACGAAGAGGCCGGGCACATGGCCCGGCCTCCTGACACCTGGTTGAGAGGGACTTCGATTACTCGCTGCCGGCGCCAACGCCGTCGGCTTGTTGCCCTTCGTGTGCCCGAGTGGCGCTTTCCACGTAGTCGCGCCAGATGATCGTGGCATACTTGCCGTTCAGCACCAGCGGATGCGACTTCACGAAGCCCGAGACTTCGGTCACCGTGCGGCGGTTGCGCACTTCTGCCTCGTTCGTGGCGATCAAGGGCCGCGTCTCGCCGTAAGAGACAACTGCCTCCAGCCGCGAGCGGCTGATGCCAAGCGAAGTCAGGTACGCCACTGCCGCCTGGGCACGACGCAGGCCAAGACGCTGGTTGTAGCCGTTCGAGCCCACCTTGTCGGCATGGCCGAAGACGCGGAAGCGGACCTCGGGGAACTGCTTGATGAAGTTTGCCTGCTTCTGGAGGATCGACCGGGCTTCGTCCGACAGTTCTGCACTGTTGAAGGCGAAGTTGATCGTGTCAGGCACTTCTGCAGCGAAACGTTCCGCCAGCGCCACGGTGTAGGACAGCTCACCCGTCTGGATCAGCGTGTTGTTCATCGTGGCATTGCCGAACTGGCCCTTGTCGACCTCGGAGCCGAGTTCCTTGTCCCAGGAGACCGAGGACTCGCCGCAGGCGGTCAGCGCCAGAAGCGCGGTGGCAGCGAGGAGTTTGGGAAGCACCATGGTCATGTCCTTACTCCATCACATAGCCGTAGGAGGAGCTGAAGTCCTGCCGGGCCACTTCGGCGGCCGCACCCTTCTTCGGGCTCTTCGCCACGTCACCGAACAGGAACAGTTCACGCTCGGTCGGGATGCGGACCCGGTCGGTCGGCAGCGCCAGCGCCTCGCCTGCCACCGGGGAAACAAGGTGCGGCGTGACGATGATGACCAATTCGGTCTGCGCCCGCTGGTACTCCGAGGAGCGGAACAGTGCGCCAAGGATCGGAATGTCCCCAACCCAGGGCAACTGGTTGTTCAGGTCACGGAAGTCGTCCTGCAGAAGACCCGCGATTGCGAAGCTTTCCCCGTCGCGCATCTCGACCGTGGTCGAAGTTTCGCGCCGCTTGAAGGCGTCGATCTCGAAGCCCGAGACGCTGATACCGTTGGCGGGGTCGATCGACGACACGGCTGCGTCAATCGACAGGTTAATGATGTCCTGATCGACGACCACCGGAGTGAAGTTCAGTTCCACACCGAACGGCTTGTATTCGACCGTGATGGTGTTGTCGTCCTGCGACACCGGGACGGGGTATTCCCCACCGGCAAGGAACTTGGCTTCCTGGCCGGAAAGAGCGGTCAGGTTCGGTTCCGCCAGGGTCCGGACCATGCCTTTGGCTTCCAGAGCTTCCAGCATCACGCCGAATTCCAGACCACCGATGGATCCGCCAAGGCGCAAACCGCCGACCGAGTCAGCACTGAATGCGGGGTTTGTCCCAGAGTTGACGAAGGACCCGACCTGGCTGGTGAAGCGTGCACCATCGGTAACGCGCACCGACGTGCCGAGGGTCTTGGAGATCGTCCGGTTCACTTCCGCGAAGCGGACCTTCAGCATGACCTGCTGCGTCCCGCCGACCACCATAAGGTTCGACACCCGGTCGGGGGCATAGCGGAAGGCAAGGTCAAGCGCCTTGTCGAGTTTCGCCGTCGATGAGACCTGGCCGGACAGCACGATCCCGTCGTTCGCGGTGCGAACTTCGATGTGTTCGCCCGGAAGGATCTGCTGCAGCCGTTCCTTGAATTCGGCGATGTCGGGCGTGACGTGCACGTCGACGTTGGAAATCAGTTGCCCATCCGGAGACAAAAGCGTGAGCGTCGTGCGCCCGGGTGCCTTGCCAAGGACGTAGATCGAACGATCCGACAGCGTCGAGATATCGGCGATGCCAGGGTTTGCGATCGACAGCTCTGCGAACGGAGTGTCGCTTTCGACGACAACGGCCCGGTTCATCGGAACGTTGAGTGCTTCAGTGGCTTGGCCCTGCATGACGCGCAGAACCTCGGCTGAGACCGGGGTCATCGCCGTCGATGCAAGACACGCACCGAGATAACCTGCTACCAGGAGTCGTTTCATGTTCATTGTGATCTGCCCTTTCGACCACGCCTCGTTTGGGTCTTAAACGCCCTTATCCAAAGCAGAATGAACCAGGCGGGGATTTTTTGCAAGAATCAATGCTTTGGGCGCTGATCTTGATGTGGATAAACTGCAACAGGTCGCAAGGGGTTGAAAAAATGCAAAGGCGCGACCCCAGATTATGTGGCCGCGCCTTCGGTTCTGGAACGCCTGAAAACTATTCCTGGCAGGGGATCTCGACGTCGGTCTCGATCAGCTGCCCGCCGCTGCGCTGCTTGGCGTAGCACTTCTTCTTTTCTTCGACGACCACCTCGGGAGCGACCACGACTTCTTCGATGCCAAGCAGGGTCTTGGTGTCGGTTTCGACCGTTCCCTCAACCACTTCGGTGGCGTCCGCAGCCAGAGAGAGTGTCAATTTGCCGGTGGCCTGGGCCTGAGCGAGGCGGGCAACCTGTTCCGGCGTCGCAGCCACCGTTACCGTCTGCGCAACAGTGTCCGAGCTGACCTGCCCCTCGTTGATGGCGTTGTCGACCGCGATCACCAGGACAGCGCTTTCGATCTGACGGGTGATCCCGCCTTCAACGCCCGACACGCTGCCGGTCCACAGGATGTCGATGTAGTCGTCCGGCTTCACGAAGTTCGAGATGCCCGAGTTCGTCCCGACCGTGATCGCGAAGGCGCGCTTGCCCTTTTCCAGTTTCGAAGTGAGGTTCGACAGCTCACCCGGTTCGGTCACGCGGCTGGCAAGCACCGGCTCGAACGCTTCGGTGGTGCGCATGATGTAGCGCGGGCCCGGCGCATTTTCGGGAAAGAGGACCGCCTTGTCGCGGAAGATGGTCTCGGGAAGGCTCTGTTCCGGCCAGTAGATCGCGACGACATCTTCCTCGGCCAGCGGGTCGCCGTATTTCTTCGGCTTGGCGAAGACAAAGACTTCGACCAGTTTTCCGGCCTTGGCATTGAAGGCCCGCTCCTGCTCCAGGGCACCTTCAAGTTGGGCCATGTAGTCCTGGATCATGTAGACAGCAACGCCAGCAAGCCCCATGCCGACGAGTAGAACCAACGCGAATACTGCTCTCATTTCACCCTCTTTTTTGCTGGGGCTGCCTGCAGTCTGGCGAGTGCGGCCCGGCGACAGTTCTAATGCGATGCGGGCGCCCCATCAAGACGATGGATGGGCGCCCCCCTTGGAATGCAGGACCAGTGTGGCCCTTAGTTGAAGTAGTCCGTGTAGCTGGACACTTGATCCCCAATCGATTCGGCAAGGTCCGATACGGGCGACGACAGCATCGGATAGATAAGCATCGCGACCACGACGGCGGCAGCAGTGAGAACGACAAAATCAACCGAGACCGCGCCATCCTCACTCTTCAACATCTTGCTAAGGTGCTGGAGTTTCATCCGAAATGCCCCTGAATAGAGTCCCATCCTATTAACCTTAGAGTTGCGTCAGAATGCGGCGAAACTTTAGCGCACATCAGGCTTTTCGGGGCGGACAACCACGCATGCGTCCTATCTGCGGGCTTCGTTGAACCGGTTGCTTCCAGGTCGCTCAGGGTGATGCAAAAGGAAAGGGCCGTGCCCTTCTGAGGCACGGCCCATCCAAATTCTGGGCGTCTGCGATCAGCAGGTCGCGCCGGAGCCGTTCGAAGCCATGCAGGCCTGGGCATCGTCCAGCTCGGTGCGGATGCCGGCAGCGACGTTCGAAATGCCGGGGCGGATCCACGAGAAGATCAGCATGCCGAGGCCAACGACGGCGGCGGTCAGGACCACCCAGTCAACGGTCACGGCGCCGGCTTCGTCTTTCAGGAAAGCGGAAAACTTGGTCATCGTCTGGTCCCTTTCTAAGGAGCACAATCTTGGTTGTCACCACTGAGGCATTCAGCGATTTCCGGGAACCGCCTCGGCGCATAGGGGCACCGTGGCTTCCAAAAGTGGCAGCTTTTGGGATTTCGAATGAAATTTGTGAGGTACTTTTCGCCCACGTCGTCGTGCATGTCATCGGCAAGCCGTAGAAAGCGGACGGTTCAAAGGAAAAGGCCGCGCCCCTTTCGGAACGCGGCCCTTTCTCAGGTCAGAGACGGTTGCGATCAGCAGGTCGCGCCGGTGCCGTTCGAAGCCATGCAGGCCTGGGCGTCGTTCAGCTCGGTACGGATGCCGGCAGCGACGTTCGAAACGCCGGGGCGGATCCACGAGAAGACGAGCATGCCGAGGCCAACGACGGCG
>JBJTSJ010000276.1:0-11260 GCA_046076605.1 Tabrizicola sp. | reverse complement strand
CACGCGCAGGCCATAGCACATGACGGGCACGCCCAGGTCGTCGACGGCCCGGGCCAGCTGCCAGACCTGCGGTTTGGACAGAAACTGCGCCTCGTCGATGAAGACGCAGGCCACGGGGCCTTCTTCGAACCGCGCCTTCAGCTTTTCGAACATGTCCTCATCCGGGCCAAAGGTGTCGGCATCTTCGCCAATGCCGATGCGGCTGGCGATTCGGCCCTGGCCGGCGCGGTTGTCGAATTGCGCGGTGATCAGATAGGTCTTCATGCCCCCCTCGCGGTAGTTGTGCGAGACCTGCAGCAGCGAGGTCGATTTCCCCGCATTCATCGTCGAATAGTGGAAGTACAGCTTTGCCATGGCCGGAAGCCCTAGCCGATCACCGGGCTGCGCTGCAAGTCATGGACCTGCAGACACTGCCCGGCGAGCGGAGGAAACTGGCACAAGGTAGGCCATACGGGCCCGTTCACTGACACTTGCGGATACTGCCGCACACTCGTTACGGAACACGGGCCCGCCGCGTTTCATCGGCGCCGCCGTCAGTCCGTTTCCGGCCTGATGCGACGGACCCCACCCCTTCCGGCGCTGGGGACACCGGCCACTCGCTACAGGTTCCGGATAGCCCGGAACATGTTTATAAATGACAAAGAGTTCCCATCCGATTAATGGGAAAAATGGCGCGCGTTTCCCCGCTTTCCCGCGCCATGTGTCAATGAATGGAGCCGCCGATGTCCATCTCGTCTTACTTGAAGAAACATACGGAAGCTCTGGTCAAGGATGTCGGCATCGAGGCAGCCTGCGAGATCACCGGCAAATCGAAAGCGACGCTGGGGCGGTACTATTCGGACAGCGATGAACATGACGACCGCTTCATGCCGATCGACGTGGTGGCTGCGCTAGAGGCGACCAGCCGGTTTCCCCACGTGACCTCAGCCCTGGCGGATCTCCGGGGCATTACGATGTCTTATGATGGGGAAAAGCGGAACGCGACCTCGTCGGGGGTGAACCAGGACGTCGTGGCCCTGGCCCAGAGATTCGGGATGCTGATGGCCGAGTACAACCAGGCGATTGGCGATGGGAAGATCTCGATCAACGAGGCCAAGCGCCTGTTGCGCGAGACGCTGGCCATCCAGCAGGTGCTGCTGGAGATGAAGCTGAACCTTGAGGAAGAGGCCAGCTGAAGCTTAGCCCGGCCGCCGCTTCTGTCCCTCGGGACGACGGGGCGCAAAGCTGCCGCCCTGAGGTTTCGCCCCGCCCTGACGCGGTTTTTGTGCGCCCGATTTCTGCCCGGCGGGACGCTGGCCGGGGGCAGGGGGTTTAGACCCCGGTTTCTGCCCACCCTGACGCTGCGGCCGCTGACCGCGGTTCTGGCCGGGCTTTGGCGCTGCCGCGACCACATCGGCGGCCCAAGGGGCACCGCCCACCACCGGCAGCGGCTTTTTCAACAGCTTTTCAATAGCCTGCAACTCGCCCATCTCGGCCGGGGCGCAGAAGCTGATCGACGACCCTTCAGCCCCCGCCCGCGCGGTGCGGCCGATGCGGTGGACATAGTTTTCCGGCACGTTCGGCATGTCGAAGTTGTAGACATGGCGCACGGTCGAGATGTCGATCCCCCGTGCGGCGACGTCGGTCGCGACCAGGACATCCAGCTCACCCGCCTTGAACTCGCCCAGCGTCCGGTCACGTTGGTTCTGGCTTTTGTTGCCGTGGATGGAGCCGACCTTGAAGCCCCAGCTCGCCAGAAGCTTGGCAAGCTTTTCCGACCCGTGCTTGGTGCGTCCGAAGACCAGCGCCTGCTCGCCCGGGTGCTTCTTGAGGTAGTCCTCCAACAGCTTCGCCTTGTCGCCGTTCGGGATGTAGTGGACGCCCTGGCTGATCCGTTCCACCGGCTTGCCGGGGGGTGCCACCTGCACGCGGATGGGGTTGCGCAGGTAGGTGTCGGCGATCTCCTCGATGTCCTTGGGCATCGTGGCGCTGAAGAGAAGCGTCTGCCGCTTCAGCGGGATGTGCTTGGCGATCTTCCGCAGGGAATGGATGAAGCCCATGTCCAGCATGTGGTCGGCCTCGTCCAGCACCAGATAGGCGCATTGGTCGAGTTTCACATCGCCACGCTCCAGCAGGTCGATCAGACGGCCGGGAGTGGCCACAAGAACGTCGGTCCCGCGCGACAGGGCCTGGGCCTGCTTGAAGAGCGATGCACCCCCAACGACCATCGTGATCTTGACGGCGGTGCCCTTGGTGAAGACCTCGAAGTTGTCCTTGATCTGGCCGATCAGTTCCCTGGTGGGCGCAAGGATCAGCGCGCGGACGTTCTTCGGGCCCGGCGGATGGCCGATGTCCAGGAGGCGGTGAAGAAGCGGCAGGCCGAACGCAGCGGTCTTGCCGGTGCCGGTCTGGGCCAGACCCATCAGGTCGCGGCCCTCCATGATATGCGGGATCGCTTGCGCCTGGATCGGCGTGGGGGTCTGCAGCGTGGTCTTTTCCAGCGCTTTCAGGATTTTCGGCGACAGGCCGAGGTCGGCAAAAGTGGTCATGGGAGTCCCATAGTCGAAAGGGCCCGCGACCCTCGCCCCGGGCGTATGCCCGTGACCGTGCCGCAAGCGGCGCCCCTGCGTGACGGTGGGAACCAGAATGTCCGGGCCTTTCGGTGCCTCACGCGGGCACGGGCATCGGACAAGGGGCAAATGGGGGGTTTCCGGTCCCAAGTCAAGACAAACCGCCCGGTACGCAAGGGCTGGACGTCCCTTGCGCCCCGGCGTATCACTTGCCGCGTCAAGTCTGCCGGTCGCCCGCTTGCCACTTCTGCGCGGTCGAATCGCAGTCAGACCAATGAAAAGACCTTTCCGAACAACAGCTTGTCCTGGGTGCCGCTGACCATGCCGAAATTCCATCGTATTGCCGCCCTCTGCGTGATGGTCGCTGCCGGTGCCTGGATTCTCACCGGAGAATTCTCGTCCGTGGGCAGTGCGCAGGAAGCTGAAGGTCAGGAATCCCCTACGCCAGAGGCGGCCCCCGCCGAGAAGGCGCCGCTGGTCCGGACGGTTTCGGCGATCGAGCCTGCGTTCATCGACCATGCCCGTGCAATCCGGCTGTCGGGGGTCACCCAGGCTGACAAGCGGGTTGATCTTGCCGCCCGCGCCGAAGGGGTGATTGCGACGCTGGCCCTGGAAAAGGGTGGCAGTGTCGAGGCCGGTGCCATCGTGATGACGCTGGAAGGCCCCGAGGCCGTGGCCCAGGAAGAGATTGCCCGCATCGCGCTTGAGCAGAAAGAGCGTGACCTGGAGGTGGCAGAAAAGCTGTTTCAGGGCGGCAGCACGACGGAAAGCGCGCTGACCAATGCGCGGTCCGCCCGGGACGCGGCTGCGGCCGAACTGGCCCGCGCCCAGGCCTCGGCCGACCGGCTGCGCCTGAAAGCGCCGTTTTCGGGCATCGTCGACACGGTGTCGGTCGAGCTTGGCGAATGGGTCCAGACCGGCACTCCGGTGGCCACAATCCTTTCGCTTGACCCGATCCTGGTGAAGGCCGAAGTCAGCGAGGTCGACCTTGCCAGCGTGGTCGTCGGCTCGGTCGCCAAGGTCAAGCTGGTCAACGGGTCCGAGATGGACGGCACGGTCCGGCTTGTCGCCAGGGAAGCTTCGGCCCAGACCCGCACCTTCCCGGTGGAAATCGCCCTGCCAAACCCCGACCTGACGCTGCCCTCGGGAATGACAGCCGAAGTATCGCTGTTTGCGGCCCCGGTGCGTGCCGTCGTGGTGCCGCGGTCGATCATCACCCTGTCCGAGAAGGGCGAGCTTGGCCTGCGGCTGGTGACTCCGGACAACGTGGCGCAGTTTGCCGCTATCCAAATCATCGACGATACGGCGGACGGGCTGGTGGTGACCGGTGTGCCGGAAGGCATGCGGATCATCACGGCCGGGCAGGACCTGGTGCGCGACGGTGAACAGGTCGAGGTTGTCCCCGGGGTCAGCCAATGAAACTTGTCGAAACCGCCATCCGCAATGCCAGGCTGACGATCTCGGTTCTCTTGTTCCTGATGCTGGCCGGGACGATGGCCTACATCTCGATCCCGAAAGAAGCCGAGCCGGACATCCAGATCCCGGTCATGTACGTCAGCATGCACTACACCGGCATCTCGCCCGAGGACAGCGAGCGGCTCTTGCTGCGGCCGATGGAAACCGCGCTGAAGTCGATCACCGGCATCAAGAAGATGACCTCGACCGCCTATCAGGGCGGGGGCAACGTGGTGATCGAATTCCAGGCTGGGGCCGACCTGAAGAAGGCGCTGGACGATGTGCGCAACAAGGTCGACATGGCGCGGCCGGAATTGCCGGATGGCGCGGACGAGCCGACGGTGAATGAGATCAACCTGTCGGAATTCCCGATCCTGGTCATCACCCTGTCGGGCGACGTACCGGAACGGGTGCTGGCCAAGGCGGGCCGAGAGCTGCGCGACCGGATCGAAGAATTGCCCCCAGTCCTGAACGCCGAGCTGCAGGGCGTGCGCGACGATCTGGTCGAGGTGGTGATCGACCCCGGCAAGCTGGCAAGCTATGGCCTCCGCCCCGATCTTCTGATCGGCGGGTTTGCCGCCGGGAACCAGCTGGTCGCTGCCGGGTCGCTGCAAGGGGCCGAGGGGCGCTATGCGATCAAGGTGCCCTCGCTTCTGGAAACCATCGAGGATGTGGCGAACCTGCCGGTGGTTTCCACCGGAACGGCGACGGTCCGCGTCCGTGACATTGCCGATATCCTGCCGACGCTGAAGGAACCCGAAACGGTCACCCGCCTGAACGGCGCCCCGGCCATCGCGATCGAAGTCTCGAAACGGTCAGGGGCCAACCTGATCCAGACGGTAGATGACGTGAAGGCCGCGACCGAGGAGTTCCGGAAGTTCCTGCCCGAAGGTACCGAGGTCACCTTCAGCCAGGACAAGTCCAAGGACATCCGGCAGCTGCTGTTCGACCTGCAGAATTCGGTTCTGACGGCGGTGATCCTGGTCTTCATCGTCATCCTTTACGCGCTGTCCGTCCGCGCCTCGCTGCTGATCGGATTGGCGATCCCGGCGTCGTTCCTGATGGGGATGCTGGCCCTGTCGCTCTGGGGCTTCACGGTCAACATTGTCGTCCTGTTCAGTCTCATCCTCGCCGTGGGGATGCTGGTCGACGATGCGATCATCGTGACCGAATACGCCGAACGTCGGATGTCCGAAGGCATGGACAAGCGCGAGGCTTTTGCTCTCGCCTCACACAAGATGGCCGGACCGGTCATCGCGGCCACGACGACGCGTGTTGCGGCCTTTTCGCCCCTGCTGTTCTGGCCCGGCATCGTCGGCGAATTCATGAAGTACATGCCGATCACGCTGATCGTCACGCTGACCGCCTCGCTTTTCTATGCGCTGATCTTCGTGCCGACGTTGGGCGCGCTGATCGCCAAGCCGTTCAAGCACCCGCCCGAACACAAGGACGGGGCCTACATGTGGGTCGTGGGCAAGGCGGTGCGGCATCCCTGGCAGATGCTGGTCCTGGCCATCGGCCTCTTGATCGCGGTGCCCTACGCCTACACGCATTACGGCAAGGGGACGGAGTTCTTCCCGGACGTGGAACCGGAGTTCGGTCTGCTGTACGTCAAGGCGCGAGGCAACCTGTCCATCGCCGAAAAGGACGCGCTTCTGGCCCAGGCCGAGGCGCGGATCCTGGGGTGGCCGGGGATCGAAACCGTCTATGCCCGCACCGGCGCAGGTGGCGGCGAAGGCAACGACACCGCCCCGGACGTGATCGGGGTGATCCAGTACGAATTCGTCGACTGGCGCGAACGGAAGAACGCGAACGCGATCCTCGCAGACCTGCGCGAGGCGATGGTCGGCATTCCCGGCGTCGACATCGAGGTCTCGGTGCCCCAGGCGGGGCCGCCCACCGGCAAGGCGATCCAGATCCAGCTGTCAGCAGACGACCCGACCTATCTGAACGAGGTCGCGCGTCAGGTGGCCGACCGGCTGGCGACGGTGCCGGACGTGATCGACATCTCGAACGGCCTGCCTCCGCCCGGCGTCGATTGGGAGCTGCAGGTCGACCGTGCCGCCGCCGCGCGCTATGGCATCGCGCCCTCGACCGTGGGGGCGATGGTGCAGCTGGTGACCGGGGGCCTCAAGCTTTCGGACTACCGCCCGGCCGGGGCCGATGACGCGGTCGACATCGTGCTGCGCCTGCCCGCGGACCAGCGGACGATCTCTGCGCTCGACCAGCTGCGGATCCAGACGGCGGACGGCTCGGTGCCGATCTCGAACTTCGTGACCCGCATTGCCGCGCCGACCACGGGCACGCTGACCCGGCTGGACGGCGCGCGGACCGTGACAGTGCAGGCGGGCATCCGCGAGGGCGTCCAGGCCGATGCCGTGCGCGAAGAGGTGACCGCGGCGCTGGATGCGGCGGGGCTGGACCAGTATGGCATTCGCTGGAAGCTGGCAGGCGAGGACGAGGAACAGGCCGAGGCGATGGCCTTCCTGGCCCAGGCCTTCGTGGCCGCGATCTTCCTGATCTTCGCGGTGCTGCTGGCGCAGTTCAACAGCTTCGTCTCGGTCGGTCTGGTGCTGTCAGCGGTCGTCATGTCCACGATCGGCGTCTTCCTGGGCCTGATGATCATGGGCCAGCCCTTCAGTGTGGTGATGACCGGCATCGGGGTCATCGCGCTGGCCGGGGTCGTCGTGAACAACAACATCGTGCTGATCGACACCTATGTGACCCTGCGGCATGAAGGGAAGCCGAAGATCGAGGCGATCCTGCAGACCTGCCGCGAACGGGCGCGTCCCGTGGTCCTGACCGCGCTGACTGCGATCCTGGGCGTGCTGCCCATCGCCTTTGGCCTGAACATGGAGCTTCTGAACCACGAAGTCACCATCGGTGCGCCGTCGACCCAGTGGTGGATCGCACTATCCAGCGCCATCGTCTATGGCCTGGCCTTCGCGACCGTGCTGACGCTGGTCATCATCCCGTCGATGCTGATGCTGGTCACCCGGGACGACAACCCGAAGCCCTGGTTCTGGCAGCGCGAAAAGCGGCGGGCCTGGTACGCCGAACATCGCCCCGCCAAGCTGCGGGGTCGTGGCGGCGCGCAGCCGGCCGAGTAGGTCAGTACATCGAGGCGCGGTAGTCCGCTTCCAGCCCATCGTCGATCTTCTGCATCTCGGCCGGATCCTTGGGCGCGCCCGTGGTCTGGTCGAGAATCATCTTCAGCAAGCTGGGCATCTCCTTGCGGTCCTGCCTGGCCTCGGGGTCCCACAGGCGGGACCGCCGGAAAGCCTTGGCGCAATGCAGGAACGCCTCGGCTACGGTGACAACGATGGCGAGCGTTGGGATGCGATCATTTACCGCCATCCGGCGCAGAAGGTCCGGGTCGGTGGAAAGCTGGGCCGTCCCGTTGATGCGCAGCGTGTCGTCAAAGCCGGGCACCAGGAACAGAAGGCCGACGTTGGGGTTCGCCAGGATGTTCGCCAGCGTGTCCAGCCGGTTGTTGCCCGGCCGGTCGGGGATCGCCAGCGTCCGGTCGTCCAGCACCTGCACGAACCCCGCCGGGTCACCGCGCGGGCTGACATCGGCCCGGCCGTCCCGATTCTGCGTGCCGATCGTCAGGAAGGGCGAGCGACGGATGAACTCCCGCGCGTGGGGATCAAGGACGCCCAGCGACTTCTGCGCGGCAAGGGCGTGGGTCGGCGGGTAAAGGCTGCGCAAAGCGGCCTCATCCGCGACGATGTGTTCAGGCTGGCTGGTCCAGGACGCCATGGCAGCTCTCTCCATTCGCAAACGCGAACAGTGATAACGGCCCGCTTGGCAAGGGTCCAGAAATGAAAAGGGGCGGTCAGAACCGCCCCGCTTTCAGTCTCTTCTTGGTGGAGCCAGGGAGGATCGAACTCCCGACCTCTTGAATGCCATTCAAGCGCTCTCCCATCTGAGCTATGACCCCACCGGAGAGAAGCATCGCGCCGTTTCCGCCGCGATGCGGGCTATCTAGGACAGGTCGCCGGGGGCTGCAAGGGGGAAAATCGCCCCGCCGCCCCAGGCTTTTGTCCTTAGACTTCTTCCTCGTCGCCGGGCACGTCGGCGAGGTCGTCCAGCGAGACGTTGTCGTCCGCGTCGTCTTCCAGAAGATCGTCGTCCATCTCGGCGTCATCGGCGACGGCGCCGTCCAGGAGCGCGTCTTCGGTTTCCAGATCCTCGACCAGAACGTCGTCGTCCTTTTCCGGAACGGCCCGCGAAATGACCGAGGCGGCCATCTTGCGGCGCACGGATTCGATGTCCACGACCTCGCCCGTGTAGGGGCTGACGATCGGGGTTTTGTTCAGGTCGTAGAAGCGCTTGCCGGTCGTCGGGCAGATGCGCTTCGTGCCCCATTCTGCTTTGGGCATGGTCATCCCTTCGGGTGGTAGTAAGCAGGAAAGCTGCCGCTTGCCACAGGTGCGCGCGACTGTCAAAGCCTTTTGTGCGCTGCGGGAAATGGCTATGGTCCGCGGAAGTTTCAAGGGGTTTTCATGGCTGTCCTGCCTGGCTCGCCTCCGGTCGAGGTTCATCTTCGCCGCTCTGCCCGCGCGCGGCGATTTTCGCTGCGGGTGTCGCGGCTGGACGGGAAGGTCACGCTGTCGATGCCGCTGCGCGCGCGCGAGGGTGAGGCCTTGGCCTTCCTGAAGGGCCATGAGGGCTGGCTGCGCGAGACGCTGCAGGCGATGCCGGATGCGGCGCGGCAGCCGGTGGGCCTGGGCGCGGCGATCCCGGTCGAGGGGCGGGACCTGCTGCTAGCGCCCGGCACGGGACGTCGGATCAAGGTCGAGGACGACCGCCTGCTGGTGCCGGGCGATCCGGCCACGGCTGGCGCGCGGGTCGCGGCCTGGCTGAAGGTGCTGGCGCGGGACCGGCTGGCGCGCGCCTCGACCCATTATGCGGGGCTGGTTGGACGCCCATACTCCTCGCTCGCGCTGCGGGATACGAGATCACGCTGGGGGTCCTGCTCGCCCGACGGGCGGCTGATGTATTCCTGGCGGCTGATCATGGCCCCGCCTGCGGTCCTGGACTACGTGGCCGCCCATGAGGTGGCCCATTTGGTCGAGCTGAACCATTCCCCGGCCTATTGGGCGGTGGTCGGGCGGATCTATCCTGGCTGGAAGGCGCAGCGGGCCTGGCTGCATGACCATGGCCAGACCCTGCATCGCCTGCGCTTTCAGGATTGACCGCCCGGCCCGGCGGGTGTTCCCCTGCGGCCCATGCTGACCCCGCGTCCAACCGATCCCAACGCTGCGGCCCATGAACGGCTGTACCGCACCCTGCGCCAGCAGGCGATGCATGGGGAGCTGGACCCCGGCCAGTCGCTGACGCTGCGGGGCCTGGGCAAGCAGTTCGGCGTCTCGATGACCCCCGCGCGGGAGGCGGTGCGGCGGCTGGTGGCCGAGGGGGCGCTGACCCTGTCCTCCTCGGGCCGGATCTCGACGCCGGAACTGACCCCGGAGCGGATCGAGGAGCTGGCGTCGATCCGGGCTTTGCTGGAGCCGGAGATGGCGGCGCGGGCGCTGCCCCGCGCCCATTTTGCGCTGATTGAGAGGCTGACCGCGATCAACCTGATGAACGGCGAGGCGGCGGTCAGGGGGGATGCGGTCACCTATGTCCGCACCAACCTGGAATTCCACCGGACCCTCTACCTCCGCGCCCAGACCCCGGCGATGCTGGCGATGTGTGAGACGGTCTGGCTTCAGCTGGGCCCGACGATGCGGGCGGTCTATGCGCGGGTCAAGCGAAGAGAGCCGCCGACCCACCACCGGATGATCCTGGCGGCCCTGAAGGCGGGGGACGAGCCGGGGCTGCGGCTGGCGGTGCGGACGGACGTGACGCAAGGGCTGCGGCATCTGACCGGATAGTGTCCACGGTGGACATTTCCGGATACAGAAGTGAAATCAAAGGGTTGCTTGCGGGCGTTAGCCGGATGCTAACCATTTGATTCGTCGAGAAATCGTCCACCCAAGGGCGCTTTCCGGGGTATGATGGTCATCGCCTCCATTGCAAGCCGCAAAGGGCGCCGCGCATGTTCAAGGTCGACGTCGACAGCATCGAGGCCTACTTCGCCTTTGACCCGGCGCGGCAGTCGGAGCTTGAGCGGATGGACCGGATGATCCGGGACACGGCGCCAAGACTTCAGCGCTATTTCCACAAGGGGACGCCGCCGGGTGAGCCGGGAATGCGGTTCAAGATGATCGGCTACGGGCCGCTGATCTATCCGGCGAAGGGTGGAAAGACGCTGGAATGGCCCAGCGTGGGGATGGCGCTGCAGAAGAGCTACATCAGCCTCTATTTCTCGGTCCGGAGAGACGGGCGGCTGGTAACAGAAGACTATCGCGATCGGCTGGGAGCCCTGCGGACAGGGAATGGCAACTTCAGTTTCGTCCAGTTCGACGACCTGCAACAGGAGTGTCTGGCCCAGCTGTTGCATGAGGCGCAGGACCTTTACGAGGTCGATCCGGCGCGCAAACAGGCGCGTTGACGACCGCATTCGGTGCATGCCTGCACAGATGATCCCCGCATTTGCGACTTGGCGCGGGTGCTGCATCGCCCCATCTTCCGGGTAACGCAATTTCAGGAGACACCCAGATGTCCATCCGTCCCGTCATCGAAACCCGCCGCGCGTCCCCCCATATCGAGGGCGCGGGCGTCCATCTGCACCGCGCCTTCGGGTTCCAGGACCCGACCGAGGCGGACCCGTTTCTGCTGTTCGACGACTTCCGGGGCGATCATCCCCGGGATTACTCGGCGGGGTTCCCCTGGCACCCGCACCGGGGGATCGAGACGATCACCTATGTGCTGGCGGGGACCGTGGAGCATGGCGACTCCTTGGGTAACCGGGGCATCTTGGGGCCGGGGTCGCTGCAGCTGATGACCGCCGGGCGGGGCATCCTGCACCAGGAGATGCCGAAGGGCGACGACAAGGGCCGGATGCATGGCTTCCAGCTGTGGGGCAACCTGCCGAAGGCGTTGAAGATGACCGCGCCGCGCTATCAGGACATGGAGGCGAGCGCCTTGCCGGAACGGCATGAGGATGACGGCACCTCGATCCGGGTTGTCATTGGCGACTACCGCGGGGTGAAGAGCCCGGTCGATGGCATTGCCGCCGACCCGCAGTACTTGGATGTTTATGTCCCGGCGGGCAAGCGGAAGACCTTCCAGGTCGACACCCGGCGTCGGGCTTTTGCCTATGTCTTTGAGGGCTCGGCAAGCTTCCGCGATGCGGGCCGCCCCGA
>JBJTSJ010000275.1:0-3137 GCA_046076605.1 Tabrizicola sp. | reverse complement strand
AAGCGAGTTTGGACTTCCTGAGGGAATGCCGCCGCCTAATGTACCACCTCCGCCATCCTCTGCGTCTACGTAAGCGCCACCACCTGTACCCTCGGCGGCGTAGTTTCCACCCCTGATTCCGCCGGTATTGCCCCCGGAAATTACATCATTACTCCCAGCTACCGTTCCACCGGTATTCCCGGATACGGTCCCGCCAGCGTTTCCAGTTCCTGACCCTTCAAGATCGCCGCCCCCAGTTGAAGGAGGCGAGACATAGACACTTCCGCTTTCATCTTCAGGTGAAGTGACAGGAGTACCGTCACTACTCGGTGTCCCAGTAGACTCCTGCGCATACAGCTGTGATGCGCAAACCAAGGGTCCGACAAAAAGTGCTTGAACAATAAGTCGCTTGATGTGTCTGTGCAAAATGGTCTCCTAGGCTGGACCACGGTTTACTCAGCAAGTATTGTTGTCAAGCAATAAGAAGCAAGTAAGGCCCTGTCGATACTTCTTGCTAGGTAGGTTTCGTAAGTCCGCTCTCGGTTTCGATACCACCCGGACTCCCCACTCACCTCACCCACGGCCGCAACGCCTCCGGCTCCGGCGCGCCCTCCTCCGCATACCTCCGCTGCAGCACCTCCTGCATAAACACCCGCTCCGCCTGCTCCGGCTTCCCCTCCTCCCCCTCGAACCCCGGCTTCGGCCCGTCAAAGCCGCCCCGGTTCCGGTAATGGGAAATCGTCTCCGCCCCCCGGATCACCCCCGCCAGCCGCGCGTGCATGTAGCTGCTGAGCACATCGTTGATCCGCGGCCCATAGTCCGGCCCCAACGACCGCACCCTGAAACGCAAACAGGGCGCACCGCGGTGCGCCCCGTAGGTCGGGTTTCTGACCGGCTTCCTGGATGTTACTTGCAAACCCCCAGATCATCGCAGAACACCCCCGCCGCGCCGCCGAGGACGGCGCCGGTCACGGCATTCCCGCCGGTCACGTCCGCGATCACCGCGCCGCCTGCCGCCCCCGCAAGTCCGCGTTCGGTGTCGGTCGTCATGCAGCCCGACAGGGCCAGTGCGGCGGCCATCAGGCCCGCCAGCTTTGCAGTCTTCATCTCGTCACCCTCCTAAGGTTTGCGCGCCGATCCTGCCCGGCCCGCCGCACCGGCGCATCGGGCAATCGTGCGGAGCGCAGGGGATCGGCGAGGAACTACCGAAGCACGGGGCCGGGATCGGCGACCTTTTGCCGGGGCTGCGGGTGGGCCCACTCGCACAGATGCAACCAGAAGGCGAAACAACCGCTTTCCAGAAGATAAATCGGGAATTAATCTTGGGTTCATCTTGCTTTGCTAGGGTGCCCGGAATGCGTCGACTTATCCCATTGGTATTCCTTGCAGCATGCGGGGCATCGCCCGCGCCAGAGTTCATGAACGCCACAAGAACCGACATCACTTTGAACGGCCGCAGCTACACCGTCTTTCAGAAGGGTGAACGCGTCCAGGTTATCCGGCTTGGCTATGCCACCCGTGGTGAACATCAGGGCATCCGGGCCACGATGATCGAAATCATTCCCCGCGTCACCGGCTGCAAGCTTCGCGAAGGTACTCTCACCGGCGACAGTGGCGAGATGCGGGCCTCCCTCAGCTGCTCTTGACTAAGGGCTGAAAACCCCCAAGAAGCAGGCACCAGTCCGGGGGGCCTGCCATGCCGAAGATCGACCTCTCTCGCACCCTGCCACATGCCCGGCTGCCCGAGCTGCCAAATCCCTATTTCGGCAAGGTCCGTGATTGCTATGACCTGCCTGACAATACCCGCCTTCTGATCTCCTCCGACCGGATTTCCGCTTTTGATCAGATACTTGCGGTGATCCCCTGGAAGGGCCAGCTGCTGACGCAGCTTGCCCGCTACTGGTTCGACCACACGGGCGACATCGCCCGGAACCATGTCCTCGGCTACCCCGACCCGAACACCGTCCACTGCAGGCGCGTCACCATCCTGCCGGTGGAAATCGTCGTCCGCGGCTATCTTGCGGGGACCACCTCGACCTCGATCCTGACCCAGTGCAAGGCCGGCGCGCGGAGCATGTACGGACACACCCTCCCGGACGGCCTGAAGGACAATCAGGCCCTGCCGCAGGAGATCATCACTCCCACCTCCAAGGCCTTCGACGGCGGCCATGATGAGCCGCTCACGGCCGCCGAGATCATAGCAACGGGCCTTCTGAGCCCGGCGCAATGGGACGAAGTCAGCCAGAAGGCGCTGGCATTGTTTGCCAGGGGTCAGGCAATCGCCAAGGAGCGCGGGTTGATCCTGGTGGACACGAAATACGAATTCGGCACCGATTCGGAGGGCAACATCCTTCTGGCCGACGAAATCCACACCCCAGACTCCAGCCGCTACTGGATCGCGGATGGCTATGAGGCCGCGCTGCAAGCGGGCACCCGGCCGCCAAGTTTTGACAAGGACGTCATCCGGTCCTGGGTCGTGGCGCGCTGCGATCCCTACAAGGACAAGATCCCTGAAATCCCGGTCGAGATGATCGAAAAGACGGCGCTGGTCTACATTGACGCCTTTGAGCGGATCACCGGCACGCCCTTCGTCCCGGATACGTCTGGGGCCACGCCCCTGGACCGCATCCGCACCAACCTGCGACCGTTCTTCACGGCCTGAACTGTTTGCGCTAACAACACGCAAGAGGGGGAGACAGACCATGATTCTCAGCTGCGGCGAAGCCCTGATCGACATGCTCCCCCGAACCTCGACGGAAGGGGAGGCCTGCTTCGCCCCCTATGCCGGTGGTGCGGTCTTCAACACGGCAATTGCGCTGGGACGGCTGGGCGCGCCATCGGCGTTCTTTTCGGGCGTGTCGAACGACATGCTGGGGGAAATCCTGGCCGACACGCTGACGGCATCCAAGGTCGACACCCGCTATCTGGCGCGGTCCGACCGGCCCACGACGGTGGCCTTCGTCAAGCTGGTGAACGGCCAGGCGACCTATGCCTTCTATGACGAGGCGACGGCGGGGCGAATGCTGTCGACCGACCAGCTGCCAGCCCTTCCGGCCAGCGTCTCCACCCTGGTCTTTGGCGGCATCAGCCTGGTCAACGACCCGGCGGCCTCGACCTACGAAGCCTTGCAGGCCCGCGAAAGCGGCAGCCGCGTCACC
>JBJTSJ010000274.1:0-5111 GCA_046076605.1 Tabrizicola sp. | reverse complement strand
TTCTTGCCTTCCAGGCTTTCCAGAAGCGCCGTCTCTTCGCCGCAGATATAGGCCCCCGCCCCATGGTGCAGGTAAAGGTCGAAGTCCCAGCCCGACTTGGCGGCGTTCTTGCCGACAAGTCCCGCGTCATAGCATTCGTCGATCGCGGCCTGCAGCGCCTCACGCTCGCGGATATATTCGCCGCGGATGTAGATGTAGCAGGCGTTGGCCCCCATCGCGAAGCTGGCGATCAGGCAACCCTCGATCAGCGTATGAGGATCATGACGCATGATCTCCCGGTCCTTGCAGGTGCCGGGTTCGGATTCGTCGGCGTTCACCACCAGATAGGACGGACGGCCATCCGACTGCTTCGGCATGAAGCTCCACTTGAGGCCCGTCGGGAAGCCCGCGCCGCCCCGGCCCCGCAGACCGGACGCCTTGACCTGCTCGATGATCGTGTCGCGGCCGCGCTTGATGATCTCGGCGGTGCCGTTCCAATGCCCGCGCTTCATGGCGCCCTTCAGGCTGCGGTCATGCATCCCGTAGAGGTTGGTGAAAATGCGGTCCTGATCCTTGAGCATTTGGTCTTCCTAACCCCGGCGACTGCGCCAGATCTGATACGTCACCACCAGGGCCCACACGAAGGCCGCGATGGCAGCTAGGTCGAAGAGGAACACAAAGCGCGTCTCCAACCCGAGTTGTCCGCCCAGAAACTGGGCCCCCATCCACAGAACCATCGTCACCGCCAGCACAATGCCCACCCGCCGCGCCTGGGCTGCGCGCTGGACATCGGCTGGATCGGGACGGGTCTGCATCATGGGGTCTTAATAGTTGTTGGTCTTGGCGCGTTCACGAAACGCCTCAAGCCCTTCGGCAACGATGATCTTGGCCTGCGCCACCCACTTGTCGCGGGTGATACGGCCCTTGAAGGTTTTCATCTCGGCGTCGATCAGGGCGACGTCGGCGTCCGACCACTTGGCGATCTGGTCGAAGTGGTAGAAGCCCATGCCATTGACCAACTTTTCCATCGCCGGACCGATGCCCTCGATTTCTTTGAGGTCGTCGGCCTTGCCCTTGCGCGGCGCGCTCAGCCGTTCGGGACCGGCGGGCTTTGCGGGCTTCGGCTTGGCGGCGGCCTTGGGCTTTGCGGCGGGCTTCGGATCGGCAGCGGCCGCCTTGGCCTTGGCGGCAGGTTTCGCTGCGGCCTTGGCGGCGGGCTTTGCAGCCGCAGCTTTCGCAGCGGCAGGCGCAGACACGAAGGCCGCAGGCATCGCCTCGGCCACCGGCGCCGCCGGGGTTGCCACCGGTTCGGCCATCGGCTGGCGCGTGGCAGGCGCCTTCGCACCCCAGGGCATCCCCAGGATCAGCCCCGCCACCAGCGCCACAACGCCCGCCATCGCCCCGGCGGGGGTCAGGTCGAACTCGCCCACCACCACCAGGACGCCAAAGGCCACCAGACCGATTGCCGCTGCAATCAGCCAGCCGCCAATCCAGGGGGCATTCACATTCTCTGCACTGCGCATTCCATGTCACTCCCGTTCATGCGGCCCGTTGGTCCGGGTCGCTGTTGGCCTTAGTAGTCGTTCGTCTTGGCGCGTTCCCGGAACGCGATCAGTCCCTCGGTCACGATGATCTTGGCCTGAGCCACCCATTTGTCGCGCTGGATGCGGCCCTTGAACGTCCGCAGCTCGGCATCGACCTTGGCGACGTCCTCGTCGCTCCAGGCCGCGATCTGGTCGAAGTGGTAAAAGCCCAGACCATTGACCAGCTTCTCGATCGCCGGGCCGATGCCCTCGATTTCCTTCAGATCGTCCGCCACCCCCCCGCGCGGGGCTGACAGGCGCACCAGGCCTGCCGGGACGGCCTTTGCCGCCTTCGGCTTTGCGGCCGCCTTCGGTTTTGCCGCGGCCTTTGGCGCTGGCTCGGCCTTCGCTGCGGGCGCGGCCTTGGTCTCTGCCTTCGGCTTCAGGTCCGGCTTGGGCTTTGGATCCGCCTTCGCCTTCGGGGCTGCGGTCTTCGGCTTCGCAGCCGACGCCTTCGCAGCCGCTTCCGCCTCAAGGTCGGCCTTTGTCTTGAACCCTGCTTTCGGCTTGTCCGTCGCCTTGGACTTTCCTTTGCCCGCACTCTTGCCCGCAGTCTTGACCGCAGTCTTGACCGGGGCCTCGGCGGCGGGCTTCGGCTCTGCCGCAGGTTTGGGCTCGGCGTCCGGCGCAGGCTTGGGCGCCCGCGACGGCGCAGGCTTCGCCCAGACCTCGGGAAACTCGAACGGTTCCGGATCGGGCGCAGAAACAAAGCTTGACGGCGGCTCGACGACCGGAGGCGCGGTGACGGGCTGCGGCGGAATGATCGGCGCGGGCTCGACCCGCGACAGCGGCGTGACGACCGCAGCCGGGCGCATCGGCGACGCAGCCGATGGATCGGGGCGCACCGGAACAGCCATCACGGCCGAGGACTGCGCGCCTTCGATCCCGCTGACCCGCGTGGTTCCTTCGGACACAGTCGAGGCCGGAACGATCTTGCGTACCTGCCGCGCCGCCTCGGCGTCGTCGTGCCGGTTCACCGCGACCGCAAGCCGGTAAAGGATCAGAAGAACGACCAGCGCGATCGCCAGAGCAAACATCAGCGCGGGGAACAGGTGATAGCGCAGGGCCAGATGCAGGACCACGAACGAGATCACCCCGGCCGCAATCACCAGCGCCCAGCCACCCCGGCCGATCGTCGTGTCATCAGTCTCGTAGCTCATCCCGCCTTACTCCCTTCGTCCCCTGACCTTATCCGGTCAGCGCCGAGCACCACTTTACACACTCACTCCCGCGCCGCAGCTTCGGCCGCTTCGACCGTTCCGCCTGCGGCCAGGATCTTGGCCTGCACCACCCATTTGTCGCGGGTCACGCGGCCCTTGAAGCCTTCCAGGTTCTCGTCGACCCAGGCGATCTCCGCCTCGGTCCACTCGGCGATCTGGTCGAAATGGAAGAAGCCAAGCGCATGGCAAAGCGTCTCCAGCTTCGGCCCGATCCCGAGGATCAGCTTCAGGTCATCCGCCTTGCCCTTCCGCGCGGCCTTCAGCGCCTTGGGCTTCTTGCCCTTGGCGGCCGGGGATTCAGCCTTCGGTTCCGCTTTCGGCGCGTCTGCCGCTGCCTTTGGCTTGGCCTTTGGCGCTTCCGCCTTGACTGCGGTCGCTGCTGCGGCGTCTGCAGCAGGCTTCGGTTCTGCCTTGGCCTTCACCGGCTTCACTGCGGCAACGCCCAGCCAGGGCGTCGTCAGCGGCACTTCGGTCCCGTCGATCCGCTTGACCGTATCCTGCAGGTCCACTGCCGCCTGGGCGCTGGCGTTGTACTGCTTGCGGCCCGAGTCGAACTCTTTCAGGCTGGTCAGCCCGCCCGAGGGTTCCGCCGCATAGCGCCCGTTCTGCGGGCCCGGCACCGGCACCTCGCCCTTGGAAAACCGCCCGATCAGCTCGCGCAGCTTCTCGCCCGTCAGGTCCTCATAGTAATCCTTGCCGATCTGGGCCATGGGCGCGTTGGCGCAGGCGCCCATGCACTCGACCTCTTCCCAGCTGAACTTGCCGTCAGCGGAAAGGGTATGCGGCGTCGGCGCGATCAGCTCTTTCGCCACGGCCACCAGGTCCTCGGCCCCGCAGATCATGCAGGAGGTCGTCCCGCAGATCTGGACATGCGCGACGCTGCCCACGGGCTGCAGCTGGAACATGAAGTAGAAGGTCGCCACTTCCAGCGCGCGGATATAGGCCATCCCCAGCATGTCGGCGACATGCTCGATGGCAGGGCGGGACAGCCACCCCTCCTGCTCTTGCGCGCGCCACAGAAGCGGGATGATCGCGCTGGCCTGACGCCCGGCAGGATACTTGGAAATCTGGCCCTTGGCCCAGGCTTCATTCGCCGGAGTGAAGGCGAAAGAGGCGGGTTGGTCTTTGTGCAGGCGGCGAAGCATCAGATCATTCCAGCGATAAGTGCCGGAGCCGCGATCATGCCGACCGGCATGACCACAAGCCCAAGCAGAAGAAACGGCGCAATTCCAAGGGCGATCACCGATCAATCTCCCCGAACACCACGTCCATCGTGCCGATGATGGCGCTGACGTCGGCCAGCTGGTGGCCCTTGCACAGCCAGTCGATCGACTGCAGGTGCAGATAGCCCGGGGCGCGGATCTTGGCGCGGTAGGGCTTGTTGGTCCCGTCCGCCACCAGATAGACCCCGAACTCACCCTTCGGCGCTTCGACGGCCGCATAGACTTCACCGGCCGGGACGTGGAAGCCTTCGGTGTAAAGCTTGAAGTGGTGGATCAAGGCCTCCATCGAGGTCTTCATCTCGCCCCGCTTCGGCGGCGTGATCTTGCCGCGGGCCAGGATATCGCCCTTTTCCACCCGCAGTTTGGCGCAGGCCTGGCGGATGATGCTGGTCGATTCCCGCATCTC
This sequence comes from Tabrizicola sp., assembly GCA_046076605.1. Classification (GTDB taxonomy): domain Bacteria; phylum Pseudomonadota; class Alphaproteobacteria; order Rhodobacterales; family Rhodobacteraceae; genus Tabrizicola. The sequence continues at coordinate 700 of JBJTSJ010000274.1, read as the reverse complement.
GGCCATCCGGCAGAGGTAGCGGTCATAGCAGTCGCCGTTCTTGCCGACGGGAATCTTGAAGTCGAACTCGTCGTAGCACTCATAGGGCTGGGCGCGCCGCAGGTCCCAGGCCAGGCCCGACCCGCGCACCATCACGCCGGAATAACCCCACTCCAGGATGTCCTTTTCGGTGACGATCCCGATGTCGGCATTCCGCTGCTTGAAGATGCGGTTTTCGGTCAGAAGCCCGTCGATATCGTCCAGCACCTTGGGGAAGGCTTCCGCCCAGACGTCGATATCCTCGATCAGCTGTGGCGGCAGGTCCTGGTGCACGCCACCGGGGCGGAAGTACGCCGCATGCAGCCGCGCGCCACAGGCGCGCTCATAAAACACCATCAGCTTTTCGCGTTCTTCGAAGCCCCAGAGCGGCGGGGTCAAGGCACCCACGTCCATGGCCTGAGTTGTCACGTTCAGCAGGTGGTTCAGCACCCGGCCGATCTCGCTGAACAGAACCCGGATCAGGCTGGCGCGACGCGGCACCACCGTCCCGGTCAGGCGTTCAATCGCCAGGCACCAGGCGTGCTCCTGGTTCCCGAAACTATTCCGCATCGGCTCCGAGCGGCACAACTACCACTACGAGTTCATTTACCAAATTAACATATGTCACTTTCTCTTGTAGTGGTATGCACAATATTGTTCAATTTGCCCATTGTACTATTTG
>JBJTSJ010000273.1:0-2942 GCA_046076605.1 Tabrizicola sp. | reverse complement strand
TGGCGCCGACCAGCGCGTGACCGAGGCGCGGACCGACCCCCGCGTCGGTGGCACCTTCCGCATCGTGATGACCTCGGACAAGGAGATCGCCCACCAGGGCATCTACAAGGACCTCGTCCCCCACTCCCTGATCCGCTTCACCTGGTCCTCGCCCTATTCCCCCGCCGACAGCGAGGTGACGATCCAGCTTGCGCCCGTGGCCGGAGGGACGGAGGTTACGCTCTCGCAGGTCAAGTTCCTGTCCGAAGGCGCGCGGGACGGGCACCGCGATGGCTGGACGCGGATACTGGAACGGCTTGCGGCAATGCTTGCGGCCGCCCACGTATGACACCTTCGGGGACGCCACCAGCGCACCCCCTAACCCCCCTTGGCATTCCGCCCCGCATCCGCCACCTTGGCGCCAAACGCCCAAGGGAGGCCCAAATGCACCGCCGTTCCGTTGCCGTCTTCGACCGTTTCCTTTCTGCCCTCGCCGCCATCCTCGACAAGACCGAGGCGCATTGCACCGCGAAGAACATCAAGCCCGAGGTGATCCTTGCGGCACGGCTGTTTCCCGACATGTTCCCGCTGGTCAAACAGGTGCAGCTTGCCTGCGACTTCTCGGCCCGCTGCACGGCGCGGCTGGCGGGGGTCGAGCCGAAGGGCTTTCCCGACACCGAGACCACCTTTGCAGAGCTGAAGGATCGGATCGCGGCAGCGCGCGGCTATATGGGCAGCTTCCAGGCCGCCGATTTCGCACATGCTCCGGAACGCCCGATCCACTTCAAGGCGGGGGGACGTGACATGGTGCTGCCTGGCGAGGAGTTCCTGTCCTTCTACTCGCTGCCGCAGTTCTTTTTCCACGTTGCCACCGCCTACGACATCCTGCGCGCGAACGGGGTGGAGCTGGGCAAACGCGATTACATGGGCGCACCTTGAGGGCGGTTCTGGTTATCGATATGCAGGAAGGCATGGCCGACCGCATCCGCGCCGGTCGCCCTACGGCCACCCCCGACGCGCCGGACCGGATCGCGGCGCTTCTGGCCGGGGCGCGCGCGACCGGTATCCCGGTCATCCATGTCCTGCACGACGATCCCCATCCGGATTCTCCCTTCCGCAAGGGCCTGTCAGGCGCGGCTCCCATGCCTTGCGCCGTTCCTCAACCGGGTGAGACAGTCCTTTGGAAACATGGCTCCTCGGCCTTCCACGGAACCGGACTTGACGCCCACCTGAAAGCCCATGGCATCATCGAACTGGTGATAGCCGGGGCCGTTGCTGCGTTCTGTGTGACCTCGACTGTGCGCCAGGCCTCTGACCTTGGCTACCGGGTGTTTCTGCCGCAGGATGCCCTTCTGGGCTTTGACCTGCCCGCGCATGACGGGGGCAAGATCGATGCAGGAACCGTGTTCCGGGTCACCCTGTCGCTTCTCGGCGCCGATTTCGCGACGCTGACGACGGTCAGTGACCTTGCACTTCAGGCCGCCTGAGGCGCGTTGGGCGGCAACGCCTTAGCCCCGTCCGCGTCCGCCGCCCGCGCAGCCAGCAGAGCCACGACCACCAGCACCAGCGACAGCCCGGCATAGGTCGGGCGGAAGCCCAGATGCTCGGCCACGAAGCCGATGGTCGAGGGCGCAACGAGGATCCCGCAGTACCCCACCATCGTGACGATGGAAATCGCGTTGGCCGAGGGCAGGCGCGGGTGGTTCCCGGCAGCCGAGAACAGGATCGGCACCATGTTGGCGATCCCCAGACCCGCGACGAAGAAGCTGACGATCACCACCCAGTCGGAGGGTGCGACAGCCCCGCCCATCATCCCGGCCGCACCCAGAAGGCCCGATATCCGCAGCGTCCGCGCCGCACCAAACCGGTTTCGCACGGTGTCGCCAAGGAACCGCATCAGCGCCATCGCCCCGGCAAAGAAGGCGAAGCCCAGGCCCGAGACAAAGACATCGGACCCCAACTCCTTCTGCATGTAGATCGCAGCCCAATCCAGCACCGCACCCTCGGGCACCATCGAGGCGAGCGCCAGGAACCCCAAGAGCCAGACGTGGAAATCTTTCGGGAAAAGCTTGGTCTTCGGCGCGGGGGCGGCTTCTGTCACCAGCACGCGCGGGGCATCGGGCAGCAGGAACGGCATCGCCGTCAGCACGATCCCGGCCACCACCGCAGCCGTCAGCAGCGACTGGACCTCGGACCCCCAATGCGCGATGACCCAGGCCCCGGCCGAACCACCGAAGAAGCCGCCAAGGCTCCAGAACCCATGGCTCGACGACATGATCGCCTTGTGCATGCGCCGTTCGATTTCGACGGCCTGCGCGTTCATCGCCACGTCCATGCAGCCCGCCATGGCCCCGAAGACCGCCATGAACAGGGCCAAGAGCCACAGGTTCGGCGAGAAGACCACCATCGGCAAGACCGGGATCAGCGCCAGCGAGAACAAGGACAGCACCCGCCGCCCGCCGTAAACGCTGATCAGGCGCCCCGCGAAGAGCATGGCCGAGACCGCCCCCATCCCCAGCACCAGGATCAACAGCCCCAACGCGGATTCCGTCACCTGGTGGCGCGGCATCAGAAGCGGGATCTGCGGCGCCCAGGCCCCCATGACAAAGCCGTTGGCCAGGAACATGGCCGCCACAGCCCACCGCGCGCGCCGCGCCCGACCATCCACCTGCATCATCCGCCTCTCGATTGTTAGCGCCGGTCATAGTCCGCTTGCGACGCAGGGGAAAGGGGTGGGCGATCAATCCCTGTTGCAGGTTTGTAAGGAATTCCGGCCCCCGCAGTCCGGAACACCTGAGGTGCCAATGTTGCGCCCTCGTGCTTCTTGAACCATGCAACATGTGTAACCGCCCCATGCGCAAGAGGGATTTTTGGAGCTGATCCTGGCGCGTCGTCGGGTGCTGACATGTGTCCGGCCTCGTTTGCGGCCATCGTCACGCCGCGGGCCCGTATGGTGTCCGCGG
>JBJTSJ010000272.1:0-9158 GCA_046076605.1 Tabrizicola sp. | reverse complement strand
CTTTGCCTGATGTCGGCATCCATGGTCATGGCGCAGGAAGAGGCTGTGACAGGCAAGATTGAATGGGGCGTCTGGATCGACCGCGACGGCTGCCAGCACTGGTGGGCTGACGGCGGGACCGAAGGCTACATGGTGCCGCGGCGCGATCCGAAAACCGGCAAGCCGGTCTGCCTGAAGCAGGTCAGCTGCCTGTCCGACAGCACGGATACCTACTTTGCCACGGCCAGCGCGACGCTGACGGCGGCAGGTCGGTCGAAGCTGGAAGAGTACTTCCGCCAGACCGGGGCCTTCTCGTACAGCATCGCCGGGCACACCGACAGCCGCGGGTCGGACGAATACAACCAGGGCCTCAGCGAGGCGCGGGCGGCATCGGTCGCCGCGGTGGCGCAGTCGGTGGGCGCGGTGGTCGACAGCGTGACGGGCTATGGCGAAAGCCAGCCTGCGGCCTCGAACGCGACGGCCAAGGGCATGGCAAAGAACCGCCGTGTCGAAATTCTCTGCAAGAAGGGCTGATGAACATGACGCTTGCAGGAAAACTGGAAATGGTGCGGTTCGGTGCGCTGTCGCGGGCGGGCCTTGTGCTTGGTCTCGGGACGGTTCTGTCGGGCTGCGGCAGCTTCTTTGAGGGGATCGAGGGCACGCAGCGCTATTCGGGTCCGGATTCGGTGATCGCCACGGCCGAGGACTACGGTCGCGACTCGGTCGCGCTGAAGGACGGCGAGGCGGCGATTGCCTATGATCCGGATGGCTGCCAGGTCTGGATCATCGACGACGGGGTCGAGGGTTATTCCAGCCCGCGCTTCGACCCGAAGACCGGCCTGCCGATCTGCGACGGCAAGTATCCGCCGGGCACGGTGATCGGCGTCTACGAGACCAGCGATGCAGGGATTGTGGACCAGGTGTCAGGACCGGCCAGAGGCCATATCCGCCAGTAACTGGCCCTGCACGGATGATTTACGAAAGGCCTCGGAGATTCCGGGGCCTTTTTCTTGGGCTGTAGCCGGCCGGCTGTCACGAATTCGGCATGATTTCCCACAACAGTTTGTGCAGGCATCGGGTTTCGCTTGCCAGATGGCGTGTCCGGTTGCAGACTTTCCCTTGTGGTCCTGTAGGAAGGAGACCCCTTTGGGCATCAGCGCGCTGACCCCCCCGTCCGCCGAGGATATCGTGGAAACCGTCCTCGAATTCCCTGACAACCGATTGCTGATCGATCTCTGCGGCGAGTTTGACCGCAACCTCGCTCAGATCGAGCACCAGATGGGGGTGCACATCCTGCGGCGCGGCAACCGGCTGGCAGTGGTGGGCGACAAGACGGCGCGAGAGCAGGCAGCGGCGGTGTTGCGGTCGCTCTACGCCCGGCTGGAAGCAGGCCGCAGCGTGGCAGCGGGTGACATCGACGGCGCGATGCGGATGGGCCGTCCGGTCGATGCGGACAGTGCCGAACAGATCGAGCTCTTTTCGACCGGCATGGAACTCCGCACCCGCAAGAAACCGATCGAGCCGCGGACCGAGGCACAGAAGGGCTATGTGGCCAATCTGTTCCAGAATGAGCTTGGCTTCGGCATCGGGCCCGCCGGGACGGGGAAGACCTATCTGGCGGTGGCCGTGGGGGTGACGATGTTCATCTCGGGCGCGGTGGAGAAGATCATCCTGTCGCGCCCGGCGGTCGAGGCAGGGGAACGGCTGGGCTTTCTGCCGGGGGATGCCAAGGAAAAGGTCGATCCCTATATGCAGCCTCTGTACGACGCGCTGAACGATTTCCTGCCGGCGAAGCAGGTGGAAAAGCTGATTCAGGAAAAGCGGATCGAGATCGCGCCGCTGGCCTTCATGCGCGGCCGGACGCTTTCGAACGCCTTCATCGTGCTGGACGAGGCGCAGAACGCGACCTCCATGCAGATGAAGATGTTCCTGACCCGTCTGGGCGAGGGCAGCCGGATGGTCATCACCGGCGACCGCACCCAGGTCGACCTGCCGCGCGGCACGGCGTCGGGCCTGGCCGAGGCGGAGCGGATCCTGAAGGGCGTGCGCGGGGTCACTTTCAACTATTTCACCTCGAAGGACGTGGTGCGCCACCCGCTGGTCGGCCGGATCATCGAGGCTTACGAGGCCGACGAAGCCCAGGGGTGAGGGGCGGTTTTCGGATCGAGCGCTGACGCGCGAGGCTTTTGTCTCGTCGTCGGCCTTCGCCTCCTCCTCGGCTGATGGGGGTTTCACCCCCAAACCCCCAGGATATTTGGGGAAGAGAAAGGGCTGCGGCTTGCCCTGATGTCTGTCGAGCGCTAAGGCCGCGACATGGACCTGGTCGACACAGTTATCGAAGACGCGCGGTGGGAGGCCTTCGGGTTGGCCGCGCTGGCAGAGCGGGCGGCAGCGGCTGCGCTGGCCGGGGTCGGGCTTGCGGCTAAAGGCTTCTCGGTCAGCCTGATGGGTTGCGACGATGCCCGGATCGCCACGTTGAACGCGGATTTCCGGGGCAAGCCGGTGCCGACCAATGTGCTCAGCTGGCCTTCGGAAGAACGCGGTGCCGAATTCGCAGGGGAAGTTCCGGACCAGCCAGAGCCTGGCGAGCCCGAGGAGCCCGAATCCCTGGGTGATATCGCCATCGCCTGGGAGACCTGCGCCCGTGAGGCCGAAGAGCAGGGCAAGCCGATGGCCGACCATGTGACCCATCTTCTGGTGCACGCCGCGTTGCATCTTCTGGGGTATGACCATGTCGAAGACGAAGACGCAGCGCTGATGGAGGCGCTGGAAGTGCGGATACTTGCAAGCCTTGGGGTTTCTGACCCATACTGAACCTCGCACCCGCAGGACGGGTGTTTTCTGGACAAAGGACCGATGGGCAGTAGCACCGACGGGTCTCCCGCAGCGCAGGGCGCGCAGCTTGAGACCGATGATCCCGCCTCAGACCAAAGCCAACGTGGTTTCCTGGGGCGACTTTTTTCCGCCTTCAGCCCTTCTGCCGATTCTGCTGCCCCCGAGGCCGCGCCTGGCGCAACGGCCCTGCCTCAGGGCTTGCACGCGCTGCGCCGGATGCGGGTGGACGATGTGGCGATTCCGAAAGCCGAGGTCATCGCCGTACCCCTCGACATTGGCAAGGACGAGTTGGTCGAGGTTTTCCGCGAACATGGGTTCAGCCGGGTGCCGGTCTACAAGGGCACACTGGATCACCCTCAGGGACTGGTGCTTTTGAAGGACCTGGCCCTGCAGCACGGGTTTGGCGCTGCGGGGCGGTTCAGCCTGAAGCGGTTGTTGCGACCGATCCTTTACGCACCGCCGTCGATGCCCACGGGGGTCCTGTTGCAGAAGATGCAGAAGGACCGCGTCCACATGGCGTTGGTTATCGACGAATATGGCGGGGTCGATGGTCTGGTCACCATCGAGGACCTGATCGAGACCGTGATCGGCGAGATCGAAGATGAGCACGACGAGGATGAGGGCGCACTCTGGAAGGAAGAAAAGCCGGGGGTGATCCTGGCTCAATCCACCGCGCCGCTGGAAGAGATCGAAGCGGCGCTTGGCCTGGCGCTGCGGACGGGTGAGGACGACGAGGAGATCGACACGCTGGGTGGCCTTGTGTTTCTGCGGTCGGGCCGCGTGCCCGCGCGGGGCGAGGTAATAGAGCACGAAAGTGGGGTCCAGTTCGAGATCGTCGACGCCGATCCCCGCCGGATCAAGCGGTTGCGGGTGCGTGTGCCTGCAACGGCCGCGGGGTGAACTTGTCTCACGCCTGGCTGGTGGGAAAGCGCCGCCTGGTGCTGTCTTTTGCACTGGGTGCGCTTGCGGCACTTGGACAGGCGCCCTTGGGGTTCTGGTGGGCGACCCTGGCAGGATTGGCGGGTCTGGTCTGGCTGCTGCAGCGGGTGACTGACGCGCGTGGGGCCTTCCTGGTGGGCCTCTTCGCGGGCGCGGGGTACTTTGGCCTTGCGCTGAACTGGATCGTCGAACCCTTCCTGATCGACATCGCACGCCACGGCTGGATGGCCCCGTTTGCGGTGCTGCTGCTGTCCTTTGGCCTGGCGCTGTTCTGGGCTGGAGCCGCCGTCGCCGCGCGGCTGTTTGCGAACCCGGTCCTGGGTTTCGCGGCAGCCTTTACGGCGCTGGAGGCCCTGCGCGGGGTGATCTTCACCGGATTTCCCTGGGCCATGCTGGGCCATGTCTGGATTGGAACGCCGCTGGACCAGCTTGCCGCGCTTGGCGGGGCGTCGCTCCTTAGCCTCGTCACGCTCTTGGCGGCGGCACTGCCACTGCTCTTCCGCTGGCACGGACTTGCCGCGTCGGCCCTGATCCTTGCTGCAGTCCTTGGCTTTGGCCTATGGCGGCTGGCACAGCCCTTGCCTGCGGCGGGCGAACTTGCCGTGCGTCTGGTTCAACCCAACGCCGAGCAGTCCGAGAAATGGGAGGCCGCCAAGGCGCAGGAATTCCTGGACCGCCTGCTTGCCATGACTGCCAAGGACACCCCCGCCGGCCTGACGATCTTTCCGGAAACGGCGGTGCCTTACATGCTGGAATATGCCCCAAGCGTCGCCGCCATGGTGGTTGCGGCCTCGGAGGGCAAGCCGGTTGCCCTTGGCATCCAGCGCGAGGAAGTGGGGCGCTTCTACAATTCCCTGCGCGTCCTGGAAGGCACGGGCACCGAAACCGCGCGCTATGACAAGGCGCATCTGGTACCCTTCGGCGAATACATTCCCTTCGGCGACCTGGCCTTTGACTGGTTCGGCCTGCGGGCCTTTGCGGCGCAGGCGGGAAACACCTATTCGGCCGGTCCCGGGCCTCGGGTGCTGGACCTGGGGCGCTTTGGCAAGGTGTTGCCGCTGATCTGCTATGAGGCCATTTTCCCGGGCTACGTGAACGCGGCCCCAGAGCGCGCTGACTGGATGCTGCAAATCACCAACGATGCCTGGTTCGGCACGCTAACCGGTCCGTTCCAGCACTTCGCCCAGGCGCGGCTGCGCGCGGTGGAACAGGGCCTGCCCCTGATCCGGGTGGCGAACACCGGGGTCACCGCAGTCGTCGATGCCCGGGGTCGGGTGGTGGACGCTTTGCCCTTTGGCAAGATGGCCGCTTTGGACACCACCATTCCCGGAGCTTTGCCACCGACACCCTACAGTCGTTGGGGAGAATTTCCGGTCATTTTGTTGCTGGCTGGTTTCGCACTGGCGGCCGCAACGGTCCGGCGACGACCTTCCCATTGACGGAGAAGCCCGAGCCGTCTAGTCACGCGCAATCAAGACCCCCCACAACGGCTTCCTGGCGTGGCGGGTGAACCCCAACGGAGCACTTTCCATGAGCCGCCTCGACTATGTCTTCACTTCGGAATCCGTTTCCGAGGGCCACCCCGACAAGGTCTGCGACCGCATCTCTGATGCTGTCCTGGATGCCTTCCTGAGGGAAGAACCGAACGCCCGCGTCGCCTGCGAGACCTTTGCCACGACGAACCGCGTGGTGGTGGGCGGCGAAGTCGGCCTGTCCTCGAAAGAGGCTACCGCCGCGATGATGAAACGCGTCGACGGCATCGTCCGCGATTGCGTCAAGGACATCGGTTACGAGCAGAAGAAGTTCCACTGGGACAAGATCAAGGTCCACAACTACCTGCACGAACAGTCGGCCCATATCGCGCAAGGTGTGGACCGCGACGGTGCGGGCGACCAGGGCATCATGTTCGGCTATGCGACGCTGGAAACGCCGGAATACATGCCAGCACCGATCCAGTACGCCCATGCGATCCTGCGCCGCCTGGCCGAGGCCCGGAAGTCGGGGGCCGAGCCGACGCTTGGCCCGGATGCGAAAAGCCAGCTGACGCTGCGCTATGCCAACGGCAAGCCGGTTGAGGTGACGTCCATCGTGCTGTCGACCCAGCATACGTCCAAGCGCCAGACCTCTAAGGTCATCCGCAAGATCGTGGAGCCATACATCCGCGAAATCCTGCCCGATGGCTGGATCACCAAGAAGACCGAATGGCACGTGAACCCGACGGGGACCTTCGTCATCGGCGGGCCGGATGGCGACGCGGGCCTCACGGGCCGCAAGATCATCGTCGATACCTATGGTGGCGCGGCCCCGCACGGCGGCGGCGCGTTCTCGGGCAAGGACCCGACCAAGGTCGACCGCTCGGCCGCCTATGCCGCGCGCTATCTGGCGAAGAACGTGGTCGCTGCTGGCCTTGCGGAACGTTGCACCCTGCAGGTCTCTTACGCGATCGGCGTGGCCAAGCCCCTGTCGATCTATGTCGACACCCACGGCACCGGCCAGGTCGAGGCCTCGCGCATCGAAAAGGCCGTGGCCGAGGTCATGGACCTGACCCCGCGCGGCATCCGCACGCATCTGGACCTGAACCGCCCGATCTACGCCCGCACCAGCGCCTACTGCCACTTCGGCCGCGCGCCGGAAAAGGATGGCGGCTTCAGCTGGGAACGCACCGATCTGGTCGAGGCGCTGAAGAAGGCGGTCTGATCCGCCGCGCCACGCGAACTCACCACCGGCGGCGCGCAGGTGCCGCCGTTTTCATTTGCGAATGGGACACGCGCGATGGGGACCGGATCACCGCCAAAGGGTGGCTGGGCAATGGGGATGACCGAGATGATGGTCACCGACCATCCCCGCAGCCGGGCATTCTGGACCGATGTGCTGGGCTTCGGGATCGCCTATGAACGCCCACAGCAGAAACTGTCCTGCCTGCAACATCCCGACGGCGCGCAGGTGATGATCTACCAGCGCGACGGCGACTGGGAGACCGGCCCGATGGAGCCTCCCTTCGGGCGTGGCGTCGTCGTGCAGGTCTATGTCACCGACGCCAGGGCCGCCGCGGACAGGATCACTGCGGCGGAGGTCCCCTTCTACGTCCCCCTGCGCGAGAAATGGCGCGACTGGGGTGACCGGATGGGCGGCCAGCGCGAGTTTCTGGTACAGGACCCTGACGGCTACCTTGTGATGGTGGCCGAACGGATCGGCGAACGCACGTTGGAGGAGTGAAATGACCGCAACCGACGTTTATAGCCTGACCCAGCTTGGCCAGAAGACCGAGCTTCCCGCCTCGCCCGAGACCGCCGTGCTGGAGAGAGTTCCGACCGGTCACTCTGGGTCGCGATACGTCGTCCGGTTCACCGCGCCCGAGTTCACCTCGCTCTGCCCGATGACCGGCCAGCCCGACTTTGCCCATAGCGTCATCGACTACATCCCGCGCGGTTGGCTGGTGGAATCAAAGTCGCTTAAGCTTTTCCTCCACAGCTTCCGCAACCATGGCGCCTTCCACGAGGATTGCACCATCGACATCGCCAAGCGGCTGGTCAGCTTTCTGGACCCCGAATGGCTGCGGATCGGGGCCTACTGGTATCCGCGGGGCGGCATCCCGATCGACGTCTTCTGGCAGACCGGAGCCCCGCCCGAGGGCGTCTGGCTGCCCGACCAGGGCGTCGCCCCCTATCGCGGGCGCGGCTAGGTCCGGGCAAATCTTCTCGAAAAGATTTGCAAGAGTTTTCGAAAACTCTTGCCCACTGCCCCGACCGCTTGACCATGACCGGCCCCGCGCCTAAAGCCCCGGCCATGAGCGACAGCCCCACCCCCGCCCGCCGCAACTTCTATGGCCGCATCCACGGCAAGACCCTGCGCGCCAGCCAGAAGGATTACCTGGCCGAGGATCTGGGTCCCCTGACCCTGCGCGGCGTCACGCGGGAAGAGAACCCCGCGCGGTCCGTGCTGGACCTTGGGTTCGTCAAGGGCCCCCTGTGGCTGGAGGTCGGCTTTGGCGGGGGCGAGCATCTGGTCCACATGGCGGCCCGCAACCCGGATGTGACCATCATCGGCGCCGAGCCCTTCGTGAACGGTGTGGCGATGCTTCTGGGCAAGATCCGGGGGGCGGGGGTGACGAACCTCTGGCTGCACCCGGGCGATGTGCGAGACCTCTTCGACGTGCTGCCAGATGCCTGCCTGTCCAAGGTCTTTCTCAACTACCCCGACCCCTGGCCCAAGGCCCGCCACCACCGCCGCCGCTTCGTGACGCCGGAGTACCTGGGCGCCTTGGCCCGCGTGACCACTGCCGGGGCCGAGTTCCGGGTGGCGACCGACATCCCCGACTATGTCCGCCAGACTCTAGAAGAGGTCCCCCCCGCCGGGTTCGACCTCATGCGCGAGGCGGGGCAGGGCGGGGCCTGGGAGGATTGGCTGTCCACCCGCTATGAACAGAAAGCGCTGCGCGAAGGGCGGCAGCCGCATTACCTGACCTTCCAGCGGCGCTAAGGCCCGCTTTCCGCGGCTCCCACCCGCCCACCCCGCCGCGGAAAGCGGGCCGTGGACCCCGGCATCCGGTTGCGCTATCAGGCAAACCGGAACGTGAAGGGAGACCCAGATGTCCGGCCATGGCGATGCGCAACCGATGAAATCCCGCAAGTCGGGGCCGCTGAAGGGCGTGGCCGCGGTGCCGGGCGACAAGTCGATCTCGCACCGCAGCCTCATCTTCGGCGCGATGGCGGTGGGGGAGACGAAGATCTCCGGTTTGCTTGAGGGGCAGGACGTCCTGGACACCGCCAAGGCGATGCGGGCCTTTGGGGCCACCGTGACGCGGCATGGCGAAGGGTCGTGGACAGTGAACGGCGTGGGCGTCGGTGGGTTCCAGGAGCCGGCGGATGTGCTGGACGTCGGCAACTCGGGCACCGGCGCGCGGTTGATCATGGGGACGATGGCGACGACGCCGATCACCGCGACCTTCACCGGGGATGCCAGCTTGCGGAAGCGTCCGATGGGGCGGGTGACGGACCCGCTGTCCCTGTTCGGGACGCGCGCCTATGGGCGGCAGGGCGGCCGTCTCCCGATGACCATCGTCGGGGCCGCGAACCCGGTGCCGGTCCGCTATGCGCTGCCCGTGGCCTCGGCCCAGGTGAAGTCGGCGGTGCTGCTGGCGGGGCTGAATGCTCCCGGTGAGACGGTGGTGATCGAGAAGGAACCGACGCGGGACCATTCCGAGCGGATGCTGGTGGGTTTCGGGGCAGAGCTGTCGGTCGAGAAGACCAGTGAGGGGCATGTCATCATCCTGAAAGGCCAGCCGGAGCTTCGCCCGCAGACCGTGGCCGTGCCCCGCGACCCGTCTTCCGCCGCCTTCCCGGTCTGCGCTGCGCTGATTGTCGAGGGGTCGGATATCCTTGTTCCCGGCGTCAGCCAGAACCTGA
>JBJTSJ010000271.1:0-9545 GCA_046076605.1 Tabrizicola sp. | reverse complement strand
CGGCACCAAAATCCTTGAGTAAGGATTTTGACAAATTTCTTACTCAAGAAATTTGGCCCCAGGCGGAAAGGGCAGGAAAATGAAGGACATGAACGGACTTATGATCCCCACCTACGACGACATGCTGGCCGCGCATGACCGCATTCGCCCGCATATCCGGCAGACCCCGGTCCGGACCTCGGACTACCTGAATGAACTTGCCGGGTGTGAGCTCTTCTTCAAATGCGAGAACTTCCAGGAGCCGGGCGCCTTCAAGGTGCGCGGCGCGGCCAACGCGGTCTTCGGGCTGACCGATGAGCAAGCCAAGCTCGGCGTCGCCACCCATTCTTCGGGCAACCACGCCTCCTGCCTCAGCTATGCCGCCAGCTTGCGCGGCATCCCCTGCAACGTCGTCATGCCCCGCACCGCGCCGCAGGCGAAGAAGGACACCGTCCGTCGCTATGGCGGCGTCATCACCGAATGCGAACCCTCGACCTCTTCGCGTGAAGCGACATTTGCCGAGGTGCAGGCCCGGACGGGCGGCGACTTCGTCCACCCCTATGACGACCCCCGCGTGATCGCCGGTCAGGGCACCTGCTCGCGCGAGTTCATGGAGCAGACCGGCGGACTGGACATGGTCGTCGCGCCCATTGGTGGGGGCGGGATGATCTCGGGCACCTGCCTGACGCTGTCGACGCTTGCGCCCGAGACGAAAGTCATCGCCGCCGAACCCGAGCAGGCCGACGACGCCTATCGCAGCTTCAAGGCCGGGCATATCATTGCCGACGACGCGCCGAAGACCATCGCCGACGGGCTGCTGGTCCCGCTGAAGGACCTGACCTGGCACTTCGTGTCGAACCACGTGAGCGAGATCTACACGGCATCCGAAGACGAGATCGTGGATGCCATGAAGCTGACCTGGAAGCACTTGCGGGTCGTGATGGAACCCTCCAGCGCGGTGCCGCTGGCCGTGGTCTTGAAAAACCGCGCGGCGTTCCGGGGCAAGCGGGTGGGCATCATCATCACCGGCGGCAACGTCGATCTGGACAAACTTCCCTGGATGAAAGGCTAAAACCATGAACAAGCAGACGAATTTCCAGGGCCTGGAAGTGGGCTATGACATCCCGGCCCTGCCCGGCATGGATGAGAAAGACATCCAGACGCCCTGCCTGATCCTCGACCTCGACGCGCTGGAGCGGAATATCGTCAAGATGGGCGACTATGCCCGCGCGCATGGGATGCGGCACCGGGTACATGGCAAGATGCACAAGTCGGTCGACGTGGCCAAGCTGCAGGAACGCCTGGGTGGCGCGGTTGGCGTCTGCTGCCAGAAGGTCAGTGAGGCCGAGGTCTTTGCGCGCGGCGGGATCAAGGATGTACTCGTCTCGAACCAAGTGCGCGACCCGGCCAAGATCGACCGGCTGGCGCGGCTGCCGAAGCTCGGGGCGCGGACCATCGTTTGCGTGGAGGACGTGGCGAACGTGGCGGATCTGTCGGCGGCGGCAGTTCGCCACGGCACTCAGCTTGAGGTCTTCGTGGAGATCGACTGCGGCGCGGGCCGCTGCGGGGTGAAGACGCCCGAGGAGGTGGTGGCCATCGCCAGGGCGGTTGCGGCCACTCCGGGCCTCAAATTCACCGGCATCCAGGCCTATCAGGGCGCGATGCAGCACATGGATAAGTATGAGGATCGGAAGGTCAAACTGGATGCCGCCATCGCCCAGGTGAAGGCCTGCGTCGACGCGCTGGAGGCAGCAGGCCTGAAGCCGGAGCTGGTTTCGGGCGGCGGCACGGGGTCCTACTATTTCGAAAGCAATTCAGGAGTTTACAACGAACTGCAGTGCGGCTCCTACGCCTTCATGGACGCGGACTATGGCCGGATCCTCGACAAGGATGGCAACCGGATCGACCGGGGCGAATGGGAGAATGCGCTCTTCATCCTGACCTCGGTCATGAGCCATGTGAAGGCCGACAAGGCCATCGTCGATGCGGGGCTGAAGGCGCAGTCGGTGGATAGTGGCCTGCCGGTGATCTTCGGGCGCGATGACGTGAAGTACGTCAAATGCTCTGACGAACATGGCGTGGTTGAAGACCCGCAGGGCGTGCTGAAGGTGAACGACAAGCTGCGGCTGGTCCCCGGCCACTGCGACCCGACCTGCAACGTGCATGACTGGTACGTAGGCGTCAGGGGCGGGAAGGTCGAGGTGGTTTGGCCGGTTTCGGCCCGGGGCAAGGCTTACTGAGCCAGCGCAAGGCCGCCCCGTCGGAGCCTCCGGCGGGAGTATCTTTGACATGAGCAAATCAGGGCCTGGGTCCCTGGAAAGGCTGCCGTGCTGATCGTCCCCGAGGCGCTGATCGCCCAACTCGTCACCCCTGAAGACGCCTTCCGCGCCGTCGAGGCCTGTTTCGCCGCCATGGCGCGCGGGGAGGCCACCAACTTCCCCGTGGTGCGCGAGGCTTTGGGCGACGGGCGGCAATACGGGTTCAAGTCGGGGCTTGACCGGGCCGGAGGGCAGTTGGGGCTGAAGGCCGGGGGGTATTTTCCGGGGAACGCGGCGAAGGGGATGATCAATCACCAGTCGTCAGTCTTTCTGTTCGACCCTGATACTGGGCGGCCCGTGGCGATGGTGGGGGGGAACCTGCTGACGGCGCTGCGGACGGCGGCGGCTTCGGCCATCGCCATCGACCGGCTGGCCCGGCCAGAGGCGCACGTCCTGGGCATTGTCGGCGCAGGGCATCAGGCGGGGTTCCAGCTGCGCGCGGCGGCGCGGGTGCGGCGGTTCGAGCGGGTGATCGCCTGGAACCTGCACCCCGAAATGCTGCCGAAGCTTGGCGCGGCGGCCGCCGAATTGGGCCTGCCCTTCGAGGCGGTGGAGCTGCCCCGGATGCGCGAGGCCGAGGTGATCGTGACCATCACCTCGTCGCCTGCCGCCAGTCTGCTGTCCGAACACGTTGCGCCGGGGACGCACCTGTCCTGTATGGGGACGGACACGAAGGGCAAGCAGGAGGTGGAGCCTGCGCTGGTGGCGGGCGCGTGCGTCTTCACCGACGAGGTGGCGCAGTCGGTCAGCATCGGCGAGGCGCAGCATGCGGTAGGCGCGGGCCTTCTGGACGCGACTGCCATCGTGCCGATCGGCGAGGTGCTGATCGGCAAGCACCCCGGGCGCCGCTCGATCGACGAGATCACACTGTTCGACGGAACGGGAGTGGGTCTGCAGGACCTTGCAGTCGCCGCTGTCGCTGTGCAGCGGGCGCGACAGCGTGGCCTTGGCATCGAGGTTGGGGTCTGAGGCAATCAACGGGCGCGGTTCAGGCGTAGCCATAGCCAGCCAGGGCAGCCGTTGCTGTCCAACTGCTCCAGAAGTGTCCAACGGATAGGCCCGCGCACTTGGGCGGTCGGAATCCGGTGTGCGGTTTCGATGCTTTGGGCACATCACCACTGTCACCCGGCAATTGTCCTTGTCCGCCTTTGCCCCTTTGTGCAAGCAGGTTGCATGAGCGACCTTTCCGATCTGGCCCAGGCGGGGGCGATCCTTGCTGTCAGGGTAACGCCCAATGCGCGCCGCCCGGGGATTGTGCTTGAGGAAGGGCAGATCGCGATCCGGGTCAGCGAGCCGCCGGAGGATGGAAAGGCTACGGAAGCTGCCAGAGTGGTCCTCGCCAGGGCCATGGGTGTGGCAAAGTCCCGGTTGACCTTGTTGCGTGGCGCGACGTCGCGCGAGAAGCTCTTTCGCCTTGATTGACCGCGGGGCCTGATTTTTGCGTGTTTCGGGTCGCTGCTTGGCCCGTCCCCAGCGACCAACCGAACCCGGTCGGGGTCCTTGTGCTGGCTGCCGGCGGCCTAGCGCGCGCGTACGCCGATCCGCAGGGCCTGGGCACGCTTCTTGCGATGCGCATCGAGCCACAGGGCAAGATCTTCGACCGGCATCGGCTTGGCGATGACATAGCCCTGCACATGGCCGCACCCAAGCTGGGCAAGCAGCGCATGCTCGCCCGGGGTCTCCACCCCTTCGGCGAGGGTCTCAAGCCCCAGACGCTCGGCCAGGGAGAGGACCGCGGTGATCAGGTTCTGCTGGTCCCGGTTCAGATCGACATTCTGGACCAGGCTGCGATCGATCTTCAGCCGGTTCAGCGCGAAGCGCCGGATCGCGGTGATCGAGGCGTGGCCGGTGCCGAAGTCGTCCAGATCGACACCGCAGCCCATCGCCGCGATCCGGCCGATGTTCACGACAAGAATGTCCTCGCCATCCCCGGCAACCACCGATTCCAGGACTTCGACAGTCAGTCGAGATGGAGACAGGCCAAACCGGTCAAGTGTCCAGCCAAGCCGATCCGGCAGTTGCGGGTCGCGAAGTTCCTGCTGCGAGAAGTTCACGGCGACAGTCGGAATATGCAGGCCCTTGCGGTCGAATTCGGCCAGCGCGGCGAGCGACTGGGTCAGCATGGTCTGGCCCAGAAGCTCCATCAGATCAGAGCCTTCGATGGCAGGCAGGAAGGCGCCGGGTGCAAGACAGCCCCGTTCGGGATGCTGCCAGCGAACCAGCGCCTCGACGCCGGTCACTTCACCGCTGTCGGTCGACAGTTGCGGCTGGAACCAGGCCCGCACTTCCCCCTTGTCGACCGCATCGGCAAAGCTGGCGCGCAGGGCGTCGCGGTCGGCCCTGGCCCGCGCCAGTTCGGATGAAAAGCCGCGGATGGCGCCTGGAAGACAAGCTGACGCTTCATCCCCGGCAACTTGCGCTGCATCCAGAATCGCCCGCCCGTTGGGGTGCGACAGTTGCAGCGAGTAGCAGAAGCCGATGGAACAGGTCACCTGTACCGGCCCCGAGGACAATGGAACAGGTTGCTGCACGACCAGCTGCAGCCGTGCCGCGATCCTGACCATGATTTCGGGGTCAAGCCGCGGCGAGGCCGCAAGGACGACCGCCAGGCTGCCGTCTTCCAGCGTGTAGAGCAGATCGCCCGGGCGCAGGGCCCCGCGCAGGCGACCGACGCAGGCCGACAACACCTCGCTTTGGCGGGTCCTTCCCAGACGGTCGCACAAAACGGCGGCATCATCGAACTGGATGACGAGGCAGCCGGTCGATCCACCCTTGATGCGGGTTTCCGCCAGCATGGCATCAAGCCGTGCGCTGACCTGATCGCCCATCGCACCGGAGACTACCGGGGTCGGCATCCGACCATGCGCCAGGACCGCCAGGGGAAGCGCCACCGTCAGGGCGGCAAGCGCAAGTTCACCGCCCATCCAATATGCCGCCAAAGCAAAGAGTGGCAGCAGCGCAAGAATATGTCGGGAATGGTTCGCCAGCCGTTGCAGCGCAAGAGTCATCCCGATCATCCCCCAAGGCAGGCGGGCGGAAAGCCCGCGGTTCGGGGTCAGGCTAGGCGGATGTTCCTGATCAGTTCCTTAACGCTCATCCGAAAGTTGCGAAGAATTTTCACTATCCCCCAGAGCGCGTTTAACGTCGCTTGCGTCAAGGGCTGCGAAATCGAAGAGGGTCGGATCGGCCAGATGCGAGGGACGGACGTTCATCAGCGAGCGGAACATGACCTGTCGGCGGCCGGGGGTGCGGGCTTCCCAATCATCCAGAAGCTTCTTGACCTGGGCCCGTTGCAGACCTTCCTGGCTGCCACACAGATCGCACGGAATGATCGGGTAGCCCATCGCGCCCGCGAACTTGCTGCAATCTTCTTCGGAAACGAAGGCCAGCGGGCGGGCGACGAAAAGGTCGCCGTCCTCGTTCAACAGGCGCGGCGGCATGGAGGCGAGACGCCCGCCGTGAAAAAGGTTCATGAAGAAGGTCTCAAGGATATCGTCGCGGTGGTGGCCGAGGATGACGGTCGAACAGCCCTCCTCGCGCGCGATGCGGTAGAGGTTGCCCCGGCGCAGGCGGGAGCAGAGTGAGCACATGGTGCCGCCGGGTTTGATCTTGTCGATGACGACAGAATACGTGTCCTGGTATTCGATCCGGTGCGGGACGCCCATCCGGGTGAGAAACTCGGGCAGGACGGTCGCAGGGAAGTTCGGCTGGCCCTGGTCGAGGTTGCAGGCCAGAAGGTCGACGGGTAAAAGGCCCCGCCATTTCAGCTCGGTCAGGATGGCGAGGAGGGTGTAGCTGTCCTTGCCGCCCGACAGGCAGACGAGCCAACGATCACCCGCCCGCGCCATGCCGTAGGTGTCGATCGCCTCGCGCACCTGTTGCACAAGGCGTTTCCGAAGCTTGCGGAACTCCAGCCCCTTGGGCGCGCCGTGAAACAGCGGGTGGATGTCGTCGGTGTCGTCGAGCATGGGCGTCCCCTGCAGCTTGGCAAGCCGATTGCCATAAAGGCTGCGCTTTGTCATCGTCAATCCGGTGGGACGGGATGGGTCGATGACAAAGCCGGAGAAGCCGGAGCCTGCAAAGGGCGGGGCGGGCGGAAAGCTTGTGCCCGGCGGCATGGGTGTGCTGTTCTTCGGCTTCGGCCTTGCTGCGGGGATTCTCGGGGCCTACACGGCGACGGGGTTCCTGGCGGACAGCGCAGGGCTGATCCTGTCGGTCTTCCTGTCGGCGGCCTTGGTCGTTCTGGTGCTGGGCGTCCTGATCTTCGCCCTGCGCAAGACCTTGTTGCAAAAGCTTTTCGGCCATGCCGAGGTCGCGCTGGAGCAGCTGGCCGACCCCCTGTCGCGCATCGCCGACCGGGCGATTGACCGCGACCCGGGGGGTGCAACGCAGGCGGCGCGGGATCTCGTGTCGATGGTGCTGGCGCGCTACGCTTGGATTTCGACGCGGCGGTGGATCATTGCCAGCCTGACCGCGCTGATCGCGGCGATGGCGGCCCTGGCGGGGACAGCACTTCTGTTCAAGCAGAACCAGCTTATTTCGGCCCAGACCGACCTTCTGCGCGAACAGAACCAGCGGATCGAAGAGCAGACCCAGCTGATCCAGACCGACGTGCAACTTGCCGAGGCCGAACGCAATGCGCAGCTTGCGGTCGAGATTACGGTCATCGCGGCGGAGCTGGGCAAGGTCGTAGACCGGGTGCATGGGCCGAACCTTGCGAACCCGTTCAACGTGCTGGACCCCGACCGCGACCTGGACCGAAGCCTGTTCCTTCGCATCGTCTCGATCTCGCGCGCGCTGATGCCCTACCGGTTCCTTGATACCGGCCTGCATGAAGAGGACGCGACCGACGGGATGCGGCAGGCGTTGCAGCGGCGGCGGGGGGACCTGGGCGAGGGCTACGGCAAGATGGAGGCCTATTTCGGCTGGGCGGACCGGGCAGAGGGGACCTACCTCGTCGACCGCCCCGCAAGCCCCGAACGGGGCCAGCTGCTGCGGGTGATGGTGTCCAGCGGGTTGCGGAATCTGGAGCTGTTCACCTTTGCCGGCCTGACGCTTGACCATGCGATGCTGAAGGCCACCGACCTGTCGCTACTGACGGCGCAGCAGGCGCGGCTGTCCTATGCTGACTTCTCGGGTAGCTACCTGGTGGAGTGCGACTTCGGCTCGGCGGTGCTGGAGAACGCCCGGTTCCGCCGCGCGAACATCGCCCGGACGCGCTTTGCGTCGCTGACGCCCGACCAGGTGCTGCCGCCTTTGCCGCCGCAGACGGGGCTGGCGCTGACGCGGATGTCGGGGGTCGATTTGACCCGGGCGACGATCACGGACAGCGATTTCTCGGGCGCAGCGCTGACGGCGGCGATCTTCGATGGGGCGCTGCTGGATGGCGTGAAGTTCACCGGTGCCGACCTATCGGTGGCGACCTTCGCGGGCACGGTGATCCTGGGGGCCGACCTGACCGGTGCTGCATTGAAGCGGACGGATTTCGACGGGGCCGTTGTGTTTGGCGAGGACTTCCTGACGAAGCTTGCGGGGTCGGCCGCCGCCGGGACTTTCCGGCCCGAGCTGTTCCGGCTGGACCCAGTGGAGCCGTCGGACCTGACTACGATCATGGTCCTGCAGGACGCCCTGACGGCTGAGGACATCGCGACGAAGACCGGCGGCGCGAAGCCGTTCCAGGTTGTCCGGGTGGGCGACTTCGGCCCCTAGACGTGTTGGGCGCCATTCACCTCGATCTCGGCGCCGGAGATGTAGCTCGACTGGTCCGAGCAGAGGAACCAGATCACGTCGGCCACTTCCTTCGGCTGGCCAAGGCGCTGCATCGGCAGCTTTTCCACGATCTTGTCGGTGCCGGGGGAAAGGATGGCGGTCTCGACCTCTCCCGGGGCGATGGCGTTGACGCGGACGCCCAAGGGCCCGAAATCATGCGCCATTTCCCGGGTCAGCGCCGCGAGGGCGGCCTTCGAAGTGGAATAGGCGGCACCGGCGAAGGGGTGGACGCGGGATCCGGCGATGGACGTGACGTTGACGATGCTGCCCTTCGTCGCGGTCAGTTCGTCCTTCAGGCCGCGCGCAAGGATCACGCTGGCGAAGAAGTTGACGTGGAAGACGTGGCCCCAGGTCCGCAGGTCGGTGTCGAGCGTATTGAGCCGCGCGCCACCCGGGCCCTTGGGGCTGATTCCGGCATTGTTTACAAGGGCATGGATGCGACCCCCGACCTTGCTCTTGATCGTCTCGATGGCGGCGATGGTCTTGTTGGGGTCCGCAAGGTCGATCTCGATATGGTTCTCCTCGCCCCCTGGCCAGGGGCAGCGCGGGTCGAAAGGCTGGCGCGAGCAGGTCAGGACGCGCCACCCCTCGGCGCCAAACCGCTTGACGGTGGCATGGCCGATCCCGCGACTTGCGCCGGTCAGGACGAGGGTTTTCTGTTCGGACATGAGGTGCTCCTTTGGGGCGGAAGGCTACGCTTCCCGGCGGGGAAGGCAAGGCTTGGCAGGCGGGAGGAAAAGGCTTATGCGGCGCGAAGAGATGGAGGCCCCGATGAAGCAGCAGACCCTGACCGCCGAGGATGCGAAGACGACCGCGAAGATGCTGTCCGAGGCGCTGCCCTACCTGCAGCGCTTCGAAGGCGCTGTGGTCGTCGTGAAGTTCGGTGGTAACGCGATGGGGGATGACGCCGCGATGGCCGAGTTCGCCCGCGACATCGTGTTGATGAAGCAGGTGGGCGTGCATCCTGTGGTGGTCCACGGCGGCGGGCCGATGATCAACGAAATGCTTGATAAGCTTGGGATTAAATCCGAGTTCGTCCGCGGCAAGCGGGTGACGGACAAGGCCACCGTGCAGGTGGTGGAGATGATCCTGTCTGGCCTTGTGAACAAGCGGATCGTGCAGGCGATCATGGATGCGGGCGGTCGCGCCGTGGGGATTTCCGGCAAGGACGACGACCTGATGGTCTGCGAGGCCGACGACCCGGAGCTGGGCTATGTCGGCCGCCCGGTCGAAATGAACGTGCAGGTGCTGCGGGACCTTTACAATGCGGGGATCATCCCGGTGGTGGCCCCGGTGGCGACGGGGATGAAGGACAATGAGACCTTCAACGTGAACGGTGACACGGCGGCCGGGGCGATTGCCGGGGCGTTGAAGGCGGACCGGCTGCTTCTTCTGACCGACGTGCCGGGGGTCAAGGATGCCAGCGGCATGGTGATGACCCAGATAACGCCGGACGAGATCCGGAAGATGACCGAGGAG
>JBJTSJ010000270.1:0-6048 GCA_046076605.1 Tabrizicola sp. | reverse complement strand
CCTCTTTCCCCGCCATGATCTTGTCCCGCGCGGCCTTCTTCTTCGCCATCTTCTGGGCGTGCCGGGCCAGCTCATCGGCCTCGGGGGTCGCAACGGGATCGGTCATGGTCGGTCCTATCCTTGACAAGGGGGGTGTGCTTGCCTCAGGTGGGCTGGCGCTGGTGCCTGTTTATGACAGGCGAAGAGGGAATGCGACAGGTCGGAAACGACCCTAAGCAGCCGCCCCCGCGACCGTGACCGGAGAGGTCCCAAGGCCACTGGCGGATGCCGGGAAGGCGGGGGCTGTTGGGGAGACCCAGTATCCGCAAGCCGGGAGACCTGCCAGCGCGAACGGCAACCGGCGGACGGGGTGTTCCGCGACCGGTGATCGGCGGTGTCCCCGCCCCTCGCTGGCCCACCCTTTTCGCCTTTGAGGCAAGGCACCGATGGGCACGACCCTCTTCGTCTGCACCACCTGCAAGGCCGGGGAACCGGTCCTTGACGGCGACCCACGTCCCGGCGCCCAACTGCACGCCGCCCTCACCGCCGAACCCGCGCCCGAAGGCGTCCGGATCGTCGGGGTGGAGTGCCTCTCCGCCTGCAACACCGGCTGCGCCGTCTCGCTGACCAAACCGGGCGCCTGGTCCTACGTTTACGGTCGCCTCACCCTTGACGACGTCCCCGCCATCCTGGAAGGCGCCGGGAAATACGCCGCCACAGCCGACGGCATCGTCCCCTGGCGCGACCGCCCCACCGTCTTCCGCAAGCAATCCATCGCCCGCATCCCTCCCCTCCCGCCGCTCGAAGAGGCTGCCGAATGACCGATCTGACCAAAATCCCCGTCACTGTGATCACCGGCTTCCTAGGCGCGGGGAAAACCACGCTGATCCGCCACCTGATGCAGAACCCGCAGGGCAAGCGCCTCGCGATCCTCGTCAACGAGTTCGGCACCGTGGGCGTCGACGGCGATATCCTGAAATCCTGCGCCGATGAGAACTGCCCGGTCGAGAACATCGTCGACCTTGCCAACGGCTGCATCTGCTGCACCGTCGCCGATGACTTCATCCCGACGATCGAGCAGCTGATGGCGATGCCCCAGCGCCCCGACCACATCCTGATCGAGACCTCCGGCCTCGCCCTGCCGAAGCCCTTGCTGAAAGCGTTCGACTGGCCCGCGATCCGCTCGAAGATCACCGTGGACGGCGTCATCGCCCTCGCCGATGCCGAGGCCGTCGCCGCAGGCCGCTTCGCCCCCGACGTCGATGCCGTCGAGGCCCAACGCACCGCCGACGCATCGCTCGACCACGAGACCCCGCTCTCCGAGGTCTTCGAAGACCAGATCCTCTGCGCTGACCTGATCCTCCTGTCCAAGGCCGACCTCGCCGGGGATGCGGGCCTTCAAGCCGCCCGTGACGTGATCGCGGCCGAGATGAACCGCCCCGTCCCGATGCTGCCGATGACCGACGGCGTGATCGACCCGCGCGTTATCCTGGGCCTGAACGCCGCCGCCGAGGACGACCTCGCCGCCCGCCCCTCGCACCATGATGGCGAGGACGACCACGAACACGACGACTTCGACTCCGTCGTCATCGACCTGCCCGAAGTCACCGACCCCGAGGCCCTCTCCGCCGCCATCGTCCGACTGGCCGAAGAGCTGAACATCCTTCGCGTCAAGGGCCACGTCGCCGTCGCCGGCAAACCCCTGCGCCTTCTGGTCCAGGCCGTCGGTGCCCGCGTCCGGATGCAGTACGACCGCCCCTGGGGTGCCGCACCGCGCCGGTCGCAGCTGGTCGTTATCGCCGAGCACGACGACATCGACGAACCCGCCATCCGCAAGGTCCTGGGGGCCTGACCGACGTGAGCCAATCCTTCCCATCCCGCCGGCCCAAAGCGCCTCCCTACCCCCACCGTGGGGGAGGGCCGGGGTGGGGGGGCTTGCCCGCAGGAAAGGCGTGAAACATGCACGTCGTCTTCCGCGAATCCCACGGGCTGGAGGAAACCGAGACCCCCTTCGACCTCGGCCAGGACCCGGCCGACCTGGTGGTTCTCAGCTTCTCGGACAGCGACCTCGGGGCCTTCACGGCAGGGTATGAGCGCATGCGTAAGGTGGACAAAGATGCCCACCCTACCGTGCGTCTCGCCAACATCATCGCGCTGAAGCATCCGATCTCCGTCGACACCTACGCCGAACGCACCCTCTCCGCCGCCCGCGCCATCCTTGTCCGGATCATCGGGGGCGAGGCCTACTGGCCCTACGGCCTTGCCACCCTGCAAGACCTCGCCCGCCGCAACGGCACAGCGCTCGCCATACTCCCCGCCGACGGCCGCCCCGACCCGCGCCTCGACGAGCTGTCCACGCTCCCCGTCTCCACCCTCCGCCGGTTGCAGTCCCTCTGCGACGAAGGCGGGGCCGTCGCCGCCCATGCCGCCCTGGCGCAGCTGGCGCTTGCCGCGGGCATCTACGCCGCCCCGGTCATGGGCGAGAAAACCGTCCCGCAGATGGGGTTCTATGACCCCGACCGGGGGGTCATTCCTCCGCCGGATGCCCCCCACCCCCATCCCCTCCACACAGAGGGGGAGGCGAGCCGCCCCGGTCAACCGGTGAATGCGACCGCACCCGCAAGCGCCTCCCTCCCCCCCACGTGGGGGAGGGCCGGGAAGGGGGGGCACCCGTCCTCCAACACCGCGCCGACCGCACCGCAGGGGACGCCCACCCAAGGCCCCGTCCTCGTCGCCTTCTACCGCAGCTACCTGACCTCCGGCGACACCGCCCCCGTGGACGCCCTGATCCACGCCCTCCGCATTGGAGGCTTTCAGGCCTACGGCGCCTTCGCCCCCAGTCTGAAGGCCCCCGGCGTCGCCGGCTGGCTCTCCGCTCAACTGACCGCAAACCCACCCGTGGCCGTGATCAACGCCACCGCCTTTTCCGCCAAGTCCGACGACGGCACGACCCCCTTCGACGCCGCAAGCTGCCCCGTCTTCCAGGTCGCCCTCTCCACCGCCCGCCGCCGCGACTGGGCGGCGTCGGACCGCGGCCTCTCCCCCGCCGACCTTGCCATGCACGTCGTCCTGCCCGAGGTCGACGGCCGCCTCTTCGCCGGCATCGTCAGCCACAAGTCCCCCGGCAAGAAGCACCCCGAGCTGCAATTCTCCCGCTTCGCCCACCGCGCCGACGCCGCCCGCATCGCCGCAGTGGTGGACCGCGTGAAGCACTGGCACCGCCTCGCCACCACGCCTGCTGCCAAGCGCCACCTCGCCATCATTCTCTCCACTTATCCCGGCCGCGTGCACCAGATGGCCCATGCCGTCGGCCTCGACGCGCTGGCCTCGACCGAGCGCCTCCTCGAAACCCTCGCCGGAGAGGGCTACCAGACGACCCAAGGCGCATCGCTGACGCAAGCCCTGACAGACACCCTCACCTGGCCCGTCTCCGCCTACGAAGAAGCTCTCGCCACGCTCCCCGACGAATTGCGCGAAACCCTCACCCAAGCCTGGGGCGGCCCCGCCACCGACCTTTCGGTGAAAGACGGCGCATTCCACTTCCCCGCCACCCGCCGCGGCCACGCCCTTGTCGCCCTCCAACCCGAACGCGGCGAGGTCACCCAGCGCGACAACGACTACCACGACCTCTCCCGCACCCCACGCCACGCCTATGTCGCCTTCTACCTCTGGCTCGGCGCGCAAGGGCTCCACGCCCTGGTCCACATGGGCGCCCACGGCACGCTGGAATGGCTCCCCGGCAAATCCGTCGCCCTCAGTGACACCTGCTGGCCCGAGGCGCTGATCGGTCCCCTGCCGGTCATCTACCCCTTCATCGTCAACGACCCCGGCGAGGCCGCTCAGGCCAAACGCCGCATCGGCGCCGTCACCCTTGGCCACCTGCCGCCCCCGCTAACCCAAAGCGTGGTCCCGCCGGAACTCCAGCGCCTCGAAAGACTGCTCGATGAATACTCCACCGCCGACGGCCTCGACTCCGCCCGCCGCACCCGCCTGATTGCCTCCATCCGCGACGAGGCCGCAGCGTCGGGAGTAGCCGCCGACCTCGGCCTCGCCCCCAACGCCACCCCGGCCGAGGCGATCACCCGCATCGACCGCTTCGTCTGCGACCTGAAGGAAAGCCAGTTCGGCCAGGGCCTGCACATCTTCGGCGAAGGACAGGGAGAAACCCAAGGCCTCCTCACCGCGCTGAACGGCCACCGCGTCCCCCCCGGCCCCGCAGGCTCCCCGAACCGGGGCCGCTCCGACGTCCTGCCGACGGGAAGAAACCTCTTCTCCGTCGACCCCCGCGCCGTCCCCTCGCGCAACGCCCATGCCCAGGGCGTCAAACTGGCCGAGGAGCTGATCCGCCGCCACCTGCAGGACCACGGCGACTATCCGCGCGGCCTCGTCGTCGACCTCTGGGGCAGCGCCACCATGCGCACCGCCGGAGAAGAGTTCGCGATGGCCCTCCACCTCGCGGGCCTTTCCCCGAAATGGGACGACGGTTCCGCCCGCGTCTCCGGCTTCGAAATCCTCCCCCTCGCCCTCCTCGGCAGACCCCGCATCGACGTCACCCTCCGCGTCTCCGGCCTCTTCCGCGACGTTTTCCCGACCCTCGCGCAACTCTTCGAAGCCGGGGCCGATGCCCTTTCGACGCGAGACGAAACCCCCGAATACAACCCCTACACGACCCGCGCCTCCCGCGTCTTCGGCCCCAAACCTGGCCTCTACGGCCTCGGCATGGGCACCGCCGCCGATACCTTCACCGACGAAGCGCGGGCGGCAGCAGGCGAAGCCTGGCTCAATGCCTCCTCCTGGGCGATCGGCCCCGACGGCCAGTCCACCGAGGCCCGCGCCGCTCTCGAAGCCCGTGTCCTCGCGTCAGACAGCTTCGTCCACGCCCAGGACCTTCCCGAAACCGACGTCCTCATCGCCGCCGACTACGCCGCGCATGAGGCGGGTTTCGCCGCCGCCGTCGCCAAACTCGGCGGAGCCAAACCGACCCTCTACCACCTCGACGCCACCCGCCCCGACACCCCGCACGCCCGCACAATGACCGAAGAAATCGCCCGCGTCGTCCGCGCCCGCGCTGCCAACCCAGCTTGGGCCGAGGGCATGATGAACCATGGCTTCCGGGGAGGCGCGGAAATCGCCGCTACCCTCGACCATATGGCAGCCTTCGCCCACCTCGCGCAGGTCGTCCCCCCGCATCTCTTCGACCTCTACCACGACGCCACCCTCGGCCGTGACGAGGTCCGCGACTTCCTAGAACGCGAGAACCCCGCCGCCCTGCAAGCCATGGAAGACCTCTTCCGCCGCCTCCGCGACGCCGGTCTCTGGCAGACCCGCCGCAACTCCATCGCCGCCCGGCTGGACGGTGCCGCATGACCAAGCCCTTTCACCTGTTCCCAAATATCCCCCGCGCGGCGCGCCCTTCGTCCGAGCCGTTGCGCGTTCTTCACGCGCAAAAGGCGAGACAAAAGGCTTGCGCGTCAGCGCTCAATTTGAAAACCGCCCCAACCCAAGAGCGCACCGCATGACCGCCTGGGAAATCAAGGGCTGGTGCCCCGGCGCGCTCCGCCCGATGCAATCCGGCGACGGCCTCGTCGTCCGCATCCGCCCCCCTTTGGGCCGCCTCACCCCAGCGCAGGCCGCAGCCATCGCCCATGCATCTGAGACCTACGGCAACGGCATCATCGACCTCTCCGCCCGCGCGAACCTCCAGCTCCGCGGCGTGACAGAAGCCTCCCACCCCCAACTCATCGAGGACCTCCGCGCCCAAGGCCTGATCGATCCGGACATCGAGACCGAGACCCTCCGCAATCTCATCGTCACACCCTTCCGCGACGCCGACACCACCCAACTCGCCGACACTCTGACCGCCGCCCTTGCCGGGATGCCCAGCCTCCCCGGCAAGTTCGGCTTCGCTCTCGACACCAGCACCCGCCCGGTCCTGACGCAGGCCTCCGCCGACATCCGTATCGAGCGCAGCGCCGACGGCCGTCTGATCCTCCGCCCCGACGGCCACCCGCTCGGCCAACCCGTCACCGACCTCGCCCAAGACGCCATCGCCATGGCTAATTGGTTTGT
>JBJTSJ010000269.1:0-3197 GCA_046076605.1 Tabrizicola sp. | reverse complement strand
CCATGCTGAACGCCTACACCCCTGGCGCCGGGCACCTCTCGCCGCAAGACGAGGCCCTCGCGACCCGCCGCGCCCAGGCCCTCGGCCCCGCCTACCGCCTCTTCTACGAAACCCCGGTCCACCTGACCCGCGGCGAAGGCGTCCACCTTTACGCGCCCGACGGCACCGCCTATCTCGACTGCTACAACAACGTCGCTTCCGTCGGCCATTGCCACCCCCGCGTCGTCGAAGCACTTGCCAAACAGGCCGCCACCCTCGCCACCCACACCCGCTACCTCCACGACGGCATCCTCGCCTATGCCGAACGCCTCCTGGCCCTCTTCCCCCCCGACCTCTCCCACGTGATGTTCACCTGCACGGGAAGCGAGGCAAACGACCTCGCCCTCCGCATCGCCCGCGCGGCCACCGGCGGCACCGGGGTCATCGTCACCGACAACGCCTACCACGGCGTCACGCTCGCCACCGCCGAGATGTCGATGTCCATCGGCCCCGCCGTCGCCCCCGGCCCCACGGTCTTCCCAATACCCGCCCCCTCAGCGGCAAACTATCCGAACGGCATCGCCGAGGGCTTCGCGCAAGCCGTCACCGAGGCCTGCGACCGCATGGCGGCGCAAGGCATCAAACCCGCCCTTCTGATCGTCGACTCGATCTGCTCCTCCGACGGCGTCTTCCCGGACCCTGCAGACTTCCTCGCCCCCGCCGCCGCCGCCATCCGCGCGAAGGGCGGCCTCTTCCTCGCCGACGAAGTGCAACCCGGTTTCGGCCGCACCGGCAGCCAGTTCTGGGGCTTCCAGCGCCATGGCCTCGTCCCGGACATGGTCAGCATGGGCAAGCCGATGGGCAACGGCTACCCGATGGCAGGCCTCGTCATGAAACCCGACACCATTGCCGAATTCGGAGCGAAAGCGCGCTACTTCAACACCTTCGGCGGCAATGCCGTCGCCGCTGCCGTCGGTCTCGCCGTCCTCGACGTGATCCGCGACGAAGTTCTGCAACAGAACGCAGCCACCGTGGGCGCCGCCTTCGCGCAAGGTCTGAGGAGTCTCGCCCAGCACCATGAGACATTGGGAGAAACCCGCGCCGCCGGCCTCTTCATCGGCCAGACCATCCTGACCGACGGCCAACCCGACCCCGCCCGCACCGCGAGGCTCGTGAACCAACTTCGCGAGCATCACATCCTGATCAGCTCCACCGGCCCCAAGGGCGACAGCCTTAAAATCCGCCCGCCGCTGCCCTTCAACCTTGGCAATGTCGACCAGGTTCTCAGCACGCTCGACCGCCTGCTCCCGACGCTTTAAGGCTTTCTCTTCCGCAAATATCCCGGGGGTTTGGGGGCGGCGCCCCCATCACCCGAGGAGGAGGGCGCAAGTCCCGACGACGAGACAAAGACTCTTCGCGCGTCAGCGCTCAATCTGAAAACCGCCCCATCCGGGCGACGCCAAACATGCTTGCCCAACCCTAACGTCCGCAAGCAAGCGCATGTTTCAAATGGAAAATCCGGAAATGTCCACCGTGGACACTCACCCCAAGGAATACCCCGCCCCGCGCACCGTCCGCACCGGATCGCCGCCGCCGTGGCTCATCAGGCTCTTCCGCAGCCGGCCCACATGGACGTCCACCGTCCGGGTGTCGACATAGATGTCCCGCCCCCAGACCAGGTCCAGCAGTTGCTCGCGGGAAAACACCCGCCCCGGCCGCTCCATCAGCGTGACCAGCAGCTTGAACTCGGTCGGCCCCAGCTTCAGCACCTTTTCGCCCCGGTAGACCCGGTGGCTCTCCGGATCCAGCCGGATATCCTCATGCTCCAACACCACCCCAGCGGTCGAGGGTCGCACGCGGCGCAGCTGCGCCCGGGCGCGTGCCATCAGTTCCAAGACAGAATAGGGCTTCACCACATAATCGTCCGCCCCGGTCTCCAGCCCCCGGATCCGATCGATCTCCTCGGCCCGGGCCGACAGCATGATGATCGGGATGCCCCTCGTCTCGGGCCGCATCTTCAGCCGACGGCAGACCTCGATTCCGCTGACCTTCGGCATCATCCAGTCCAGGATGATGATGTCCGGGTCTTCCTCGTCGACCAGCACCATCGCGTCCTCGCCGTTGTCGGCCTGCGTCACCGCAAAGCCCTCGGCTTCCAGGTTGTAGGCCAGCACCGTGCGCTGTGCCGGTTCATCCTCGACCAGAAGCACCCGGGGCTGCCCGCTGCGCGCCATCTCAGGCCCCCGTTCCGGTGCTGTCGACCTTCGGGCGATCATCCCCAGGCATTGCGCCGGTGACCAGATAGATCACCTGCTCGGCAACCGACGTCGCATGATCGCCGACCCGTTCGATGTTCTTCGCGATGAAATGCAGGTGCATGCAGGGCCCGATGTTGCGTGGGTCTTCCATCATGTGGGTCAGGAACTCCCGGAAGATCGAGTTGTACATCTGGTCGACGTCACGGTCGCGGGCCCGCACATCCATGGCCAGCTTCACGTCCCGACGGATATAGGCGTCCAGCGCGTCGGTCAGCATCTGTACGACTGCCTTCGCCAGCCGCCGGATCGACCCGGAGGCCCCCGGCACCGGCGTCATCTGCGACAGGACCGCCGTCCGCTTTGCCAGGTTCTTCGCGTAGTCCCCGGCACGCTCCAGCGCGGCGGCGATCTTCATCACCGTCAGCACGGTCCGTAGGTCACCCGCCGTCGGCCCGCGCAGCGCCAAGAGCAGAGCGCATTTCGTGTTGATCTCTTCTTCCAGCGCGTCGATCGACGCATCCCCCGCCCGAACCCGGGCCGCGAGGTCCGAATCGCGGGTGTCCAGCGCTTCGGCCGCATCCAGGAGAGCGGTCTCGACCATGCCCCCCATCCGCATGACCAGGGCCTGCGCCGCCTCAAGGTCGCGGTCGAAGGCTGAAAGAATATGGGCGGTGTTCATCTGCCTCTCCTTAGCCGATGCGGCCGGTGATATAGGCCTCGGTGCGGGGGTCCTGCGGGTTGGTGAATATCTGCGTGGTGTCGCCGTATTCGACAAGGTTGCCCAGGTGGAAGAACGCCGTCTTCTGACTGACCCGCGCGGCCTGCTGCATGGAATGGGTCACGATCACCACCGAGAAGCTCGCGCGCAGCTCGTCGATCAGCTCTTCGACCTGGGCCGTTGCGATCGGGTCCAGCGCCGAGCAGGGTTCGTCCATCAACAGGACCTCGGGCGAGGTCGCC
>JBJTSJ010000268.1:0-4579 GCA_046076605.1 Tabrizicola sp. | reverse complement strand
GTCGCGGTGCTGGCTGACAAGGATTACCTCGCGCCGATCGCGGCGGAATCGGGCGGGGCACTGGTCCTGCTGGAGAAGGAAGAGTCGATCGGTGGCGGCGTGGGCCTTGGTTTCCGCGACAGCGACGACGATCTGCGGGCGAAGTTCGACGAAGCGATCAAGTCGATGAAGTGCGACGGCACATTGGACGCGATGATCACCAAGGCCGAATACTTCGGGCCCGAGGCCAAGGTCTGGGGCGACGCCGGCAAGGAAGGCTGCTGATCCAAGCGCCGGGGCGTCGCTAGGCGCCCCGGCTCTACTTCGAGTTTTCGCAGAAAACTCGTCCCTCCAATACGAGTTTTCTGCGAAAACTCGGTGCTACGGGCCCGAACGATGTTCTCAGCATGCGCCGATCCGAAAGCCATCGAGGGGCTGACCTGGGGCCTCTGCTATCTGACATCGGCCAAGCACGTAGATTTCTACTGGTCCTTCCTGACCGTCCTTCTCCTTCTTGCGATCACCGCACCGGCCGCGTTGGGCATGGGCTTCATGGGCGCGACTGCCGCCCGGTCGCACATCGTGCCAATAAGTCTGCTGGGCAAGATCTACATCTGGATGGTGCGGGGTGTGCCCGACATCATCTTCTTCCTGTTCTTCGTCATCGCGCTGGATCAGGGCATCGAATACATCAAGAACCTCTTCGTCTGCGATGGCGGCGCCTGGCCCTGGCAGGGGCTCGAATTCCGCGTCTGCCCAGAGGCGAAGGTGCCGCTCGCGAAATCCTCGGCCTTCTGGCACCAGGCTTACGGCTTCATGCTGGCGGTCGTCACTTTCGCCATCGTGTTCGGGGCCTTCGTCGCCAACGTCATCTACGGCGCGATGCAGGCCGTTCCCCGCGCGCAACTGGAAACCGCCGAGGCCTACGGGATGAGCCGGTCCCAGGTCTTCCGCCGCATCCTGGTGCCGCAGATGTGGGTCTATGCGCTGCCGGGTCTGGGGAATCTGTGGATGATCCTGATCAAGGCCACACCGCTTCTGTTCCTTCTGGGCGTCAAGGACATCGTCTACTACGCGCGCGAGCTTGGCGGGTCCAAGACCCAGGCCTATGAATACCCGCATGGCGACTGGCGGCTGTGGTATTTCCTGGGGCTGATGGTGTTCTACCTGGTTTTCACCCGGATTTCCGAAATCGGCATCGCGAAGATCACCCGCAAGCTCAGCCACGGACAGGCCACGGCAGGCGGCGAAGCGCTGCGGAGGGCCGGGGCATGAGGGGCCAAAAGTCTTTGAAGACTTTTGCAAATTCCTTTGAAGGAATTTGGCCCGGGCAGGAGGCCGCCGCATGAGCATGACCTGCTGGGAAACCGTCCAGGCCTATGGCCTCCGCTCCATCGGGATCGGCGAGAACCTCTTGCCGAAGTCGGACTTCACGCTCTGCCAGCAGTTTACCCTGATCGGGTCCGGCCTGATCTGGAACCTATACTTCGGCATCCTGGCCCTGGTGTTCGGCTTCTTCCTGGCCAATGCCATCGCGCTGGCCAAGAACGCCCGCATCCCTTGGGTCCGCAAGCCTGCCGAGTGGTTCGTCTTCGTCTTCCGTGGCTCGCCTCTATTCATCCAGTTCTTCCTGGCCTACGAGGCGCTGGTCCTTCTGCCGAAAGGTGGCGTGGATATCCTTGGCGTCCATCTGAATACCGCCTGGACCACCCGCGCCTGGGCCGGGGCGCTTCTGGTCCTGTTCCTGAACACCGCCGCCTATTCGGCCGAGATCTTCCACGGCGCGCTGAAGTCGATCCCGAAGGGCGATCTGGAGGCAGCTGAAGCCTATGGCCTGACCGGCTGGAAGAAGTTCATCCGCATCGAATGGCCCACCATGCTGCGCCTCGGCTGGCCCGCCTACACGAACGAGGCGATCTTCCTCTTCCACGCGACGACGCTGGTCTACTTCAGCGGTTTCCCGGCCTTCGCCCAAAAGGGCGACGCGCTCCATTACGCGAACTATTTCGCCGACAAGACGTTCAACCCCTTCATCCCCTATCCCATCGTTGCCTTCTATTTCATCCTGCTGACGCTTTGCGTGACGTTCGTCTATGGCAGGGTGAACCGGCACCTGAACCGGCATCTGCCGTCGAACTCCCGGATGAAAATCCGCTTGCGTCCGAACCTGATCCGGTAGTAGGCTTCTTTTGATCAAATTATCCGGGCACCCGCCCGGACCCTGCGGAAATGCCGACAAGAAGGCCTGCGGGGCAAGGCGATCAAAATCAGGGGAAGGGCCAAGGGCATGGTCCGAACCTGCGCATGGGGCAGCCAAGACTGGCTGCGGGCGCGGGGGGCGTGCCCTGACCTCATAACGACATGACGATGAAAGACTACCTGCGAAAGCACCCCGACGTGCGGACCATTCGCGTGGCCGCCGCGGACCTGAACGGGCAAGCGCGCGGCAAGCGCGTCCCAGCCCGCTTTGCCGAAAAGGTCGTGAAGGATGGGACGCGGTTCCCCTTCTCGGTCCTGAACCTCGACATCTGGGGCGAGGATATCGACGACAGCCCGCTGGTGTTCGAACAGGGCGACGCCGATGGCGTCCTGAAGCCCACCGAACGCGGCTTCATGCCGATGCCCTGGCTGGAGGCGCCGACGGCGCTTCTGCCCATCTGGATGTTCCGCGAGAACGGCACGCCCTACGAAGGCGACCCGCGCCACGCGTTGAACGCCGTCGTCCAGCGCTACAAGGCGCGCGGGTTGAACCCGGTCTGCGCGATGGAGCTGGAGTTCTTCCTGATCGACGACTCAGGGAAAACAATGCAGGTCCCGGCCTCGCCCCGCTCCGGCAAGCGCCGTAAGGCCGCCGAGACCCTTTCGATCCGCGCGCTCGACGCCTTCGACACCTTCTTCACCGACCTTTACGACGCGTGTGAGGCGATGGACATCCCCGCCGACACCACCACGTCGGAAACCGGGCTTGGCCAGTTCGAAGTGAACCTGATGCATTGCGACGATCCCCTGCGGGCCGCCGACGATGCCTGGCTGTTCAAGATGCTTGTCAAGGGCCTGGCCCGCCGCCACGGGTTCGCCGCCAGCTTCATGGCCAAGCCTTACGCCGAATACTCCGGCTCGGGCCTGCACACGCATTTCTCGGTGCTGGACGAAAAGGGCGACAACATCTTCGACAGCGGAGGCCCCAAAGGCACCGCGCAGCTTCGCCATGCCGTGGCGGGCTGCTTGTCGGCGATGCACGATTCCACGCTCCTCTTCGCGCCGCATTTCAACAGTTACGAACGCCTGGTCCCGGACAAGCACGCGCCCACTGCGATCTCCTGGGGCTATGAGAACCGAACGGCGGCGATCCGCATTCCGGCCGGCAACCCCTCGGCGCGGCGGATTGAACATCGCGTGGCGGGGGGCGACGTGAACCCCTACCTGATGCTGGCCGCGATCCTTGGGGCCGCCTTGTCGGGCCTGGAGGACGAGATGGAGCCCCCGCCCGCCGTCACCGGCAACGCCTATGCGATGGACCTGCCGCAGATCCCTGCCAGCTGGGAAGCCGCGATCGACGCGTTCGAGAATTCGGACGTGCTCTATCGCTTCTTGCCGAAGGAGCTGGTGCGGAACCTGGTGCAGACCAAGCGGCAAGAGCTGCACTATCTGGCCGAACTGACGCCAGAAGAGCGGGTGGAGCTTTACCTCGACACCGTCTGACCGCTCCTCGTCGGCCTTCGGCCCTCGTCGCTGCCTTGCGAGGAGAAGCCGAAGGCGCACGACGAGCCTCTTGACCAATGCCCCCCAAAGCACCCACCTTGAAGAAAACCATAGGGACCAAGATGCAGATCGGCATCCTCCAGACCGGCGAAAGCCCAGACGCGCTCCGCGACCAGGGCGATTACCCGGATTTCTTCGAGACCCTTCTGGCGGGCAAGGGCCTGACCTTCCGTCGCTGGGCGGTCCTGCGCAATGACTTCCCCAAGGATGTGCACGACTGCGACGGCTGGCTGATCACCGGCTCGCGCTTTGGCGCCTATGAACCGCACAACTGGATTCCGCCGCTGGAGGACTTCATCCGTGCTGCCTTTGCCGCGTATGTCCCGGTGGTCGGCGTCTGCTTCGGCCACCAGATCATCGCGCAGGCGATGGGCGGAAAGGTGGAGAAGTATGCAGGCGGCTGGTCCGTGGGTCCCACCGAATACGACTTTGGCGACCAGACCTATACCCTGAACGCCTGGCACCAGGACCAGGTGGTGAAAAGGCCCGAGATGGCCAAGGTCCTGTCGTCGACCGCCTTCTGCGAAAATGCGGCACTCCTTTACGACGACCGCATGTTTACCGTTCAGCCCCACCCCGAATTCCGCAGGGAGTTCATGGAGGGGCTGATCAAAGTCCGGGGGCCGGGTCTGGTCCCCGACGCGCTGCTTGCCGATGCGACGAACCGCCTCGACAAGCCCACCGACAGCCCGTCGATGGCCGACCGGATCGCGGAATTCTTCCTGACCCACCAAGCCAAATCTGGGGCCGAGAAGCTCCGCGCCTGATCCCAATCGGCCGCGGGGGCCACCCCCCAACACTGTGTGACCTATGTCCAAATGGACCGACCAGCTGCCCG
>JBJTSJ010000267.1:0-2542 GCA_046076605.1 Tabrizicola sp. | reverse complement strand
TCGGGGCGTATTCGCTGAAGCCCTGCGGCGCGCTGATGGCCTTGGCCATTTCGCTCAGGATATGCAGACGGCCGTCTTTCGCCTGGGCGAGAGCCTGCTTCATGATCTCGGGCGTGATACCCGCGACCTTGATGTCCATCTGCAGCGAGGTGATGCCCGCCGCGGTGCCCGCGACCTTGAAGTCCATGTCGCCGAGGTGATCCTCGTCGCCCAGGATGTCGGTCAGGACCGCCCAGTCACCATCTTCTTCCAGCACCAGACCCATCGCGACGCCAGCCACGGGGGCCTTCAGCGGCACGCCCGCGTCCATCATGGACAAGGAGCCACCGCAGACCGAAGCCATGGACGAGGAGCCGTTCGATTCGGTGATCTCGGACACGACGCGGATGGTGTAGGGGAAGTCGGTCGGGGCGGGCAGAACCGCCTGCAGCGCGCGCCAGGCGAGCTTGCCGTGGCCGATCTCACGACGGCCGGGCGAACCCACGCGACCCACTTCGCCGACCGAGTAGGGCGGGAAGTTGTAGTGCAGGAGGAAGTTCGACCGGTAGTTGCCGTTCAGCGCGTCGATGATCTGTTCGTCTTCGCCGGTGCCGAGGGTGGTGACGACGAGGCCCTGGGTTTCACCCCGGGTGAACAGCGCCGAGCCATGGGCCCGCGGCAGGACGCCGGTTTCGCAGACGATCGGGCGGACGGTCTTGGTGTCGCGACCGTCGATCCGGCGGCCGTGCTTGACCACGTCACCGCGCAGAACCGCCGATTCCAGCTGCTTGATCGCCGGATAAAGGTTCGCGTCGGCCTGGTCTTCCTCGCTCATCGCGGCCTTGATCGCCTCGACGGCGGCTTCGATGGCCGAGGTGCGTTCCTGCTTGTCGCGGATCGCGAAAGCGGCCCGCATGTCCTTTTCGCCGGCCTTCTTCACCTTGGCGTAGAGGTCCGAGAAGTCGGGCGGGGTGAAGTCGAACGGTTCCTTGGCCGAGGTTTCGGCGAAGTCGATGATCAGGTCGATCACGGCCTGCATCTGCTGGTGGCCGAACACGACGGCGCCGAGCATTTCCTCTTCGGTCAGCTCGTAAGCCTCGGA
Source organism: Tabrizicola sp. (assembly GCA_046076605.1). Lineage (GTDB taxonomy): Bacteria > Pseudomonadota > Alphaproteobacteria > Rhodobacterales > Rhodobacteraceae > Tabrizicola. The sequence continues at coordinate 1,461 of JBJTSJ010000267.1, read as the reverse complement.
TTCCACCATCATAACGGCGTCCTTGGTCCCGGCAACCACCAGGTCCAGGCGCTGTTCGGGCTTCATGCGCAGCTGCGTCATGTCGTCCATCGCCGGGTTCAGCACGTACTGGCCGTCGACAAAGCCGACGCGCGCCGCGCCGATCGGGCCCATGAACGGCACGCCCGAGACGGTCAGGGCCGCCGAGGCCGCGATCATCGCCACGATGTCGGGGTCATTCACCAGGTCGCAGGACAGCACGGTCGCCATGACCAGCACTTCGTTGCGGAAGCCGTCGACGAACAGCGGGCGGATCGGCCGGTCGATCAGGCGGGAGACGAGCGTCTCTTTCTCCGAAGGCCGCGCCTCGCGCTTGAAGAAGCCGCCAGGGATCTTGCCGGCTGCGTAGTACTTTTCCTGGTAGTGAACGGTCAGCGGGAAGAAGTCCTGGCCCGGCTTCGCATTCCGCGCGAAGGTCACGTTGGCCATCACCTGGGTCTCGCCCAGCGTCGCGATCACCGACCCATCAGCCTGGCGCGCAACTTTCCCCGTTTCCAGAGTGAGCGTTTCGTTGCCCCACTGGATCGATTTCTTGGTCACATTGAACATGTATCGTTTCCTCTGAGGACCCGGCCCCTGCCAGTGCCCTCGTTATCCGGCGGCCCCATTGCCGCCCTTCCCCCGTATCCTTTGCATGTGCCCCGGGGGCGGGCCTCACGTCTCAGATGGCGGGGGCCATACAGTAAAACTGTTGCCAATGAAAGAACGGATGCAGGGGCCGGTCAGAAGATCGCATGCGCCCCGCGATCATCCGCCACCTCGCCCCGGAGCATGGCAGCGTAGTGGTCTTCCAGCCGGTCCTGGCCGAATTCCGGCGTGGCGTCGGCGTCGTAGGTGTGGGTGGCCGGGTTCCAGACCAGCATCGACTGGGTGGCGTAGTAGCGCCCGATGCGGGCGAGTTGGGCCTTGGCTTTCAGGCGGGGGGAGAGCGTGCCAAGCGCAGAAAGGACGCCGACGATCCCGTGCATCAGGGCCACGGGGACGCGGCGGATGCGGACGGGCTGGCCGGTCAGACGCTCCAGCATCGCGGCCTGGTCCAATGGGGTGATGGCGGGACCGGGGCCACCGATGGGGAGGATGCGGTTGCGCAAGTCGGGGTCGGTCAGGGTAAGGGCGAGGAAGCGGCCAAGGTCGGCGTCCGAGATGGGTTTGCAGGCGGTCAGTCTGCCGTCTCCGAAGACAAGTAAGGGCCGGTTCTCCTGCACTCGGGCGACCTGACCGGACACGGATTTGAAATAGGCCGTTGGGCGGACGATGGTCCAGGTCAAAGGTGCGGCCTGCAGTTCCGCCTCGAAGGCCAGCTTGGCGCGTTGGAAGTCGAGGAGGGGCTTCTGCACACAGATGGCGGAGAGGAGGGTGAAGTGGCGGACCCCGGCGGCCACAGCGGCCCTCAGCGCGGCGGAATTGGTGGCGTGGTCGACG
>JBJTSJ010000266.1:0-7534 GCA_046076605.1 Tabrizicola sp. | reverse complement strand
CCGAGGGGCATCGGTTCATGGGCAACGGGCGGTTCGTCGTCTCGGGCTTTGACGACTATGTGGTGAAGCTGAAGCGCGCGAAGGTGGTGCTGGACACCGCCGAGCGGGAGGCCGCGATCTGGCAGGGGGCGCAGAACCTGGCCTTTGCGGCCGGCATGGAAGTGGTGGCCGATCCGGGGTTGCTTGCCGAGGTCGCGGGGCTTGTGGAATGGCCGGTGCCGCTGATGGGGCGGATTGCGGATGCCTTCCTTGGCCTGCCGCCGGAGGTGCTGCAGACATCCATGAAGGAACATCAGAAGTTCTTTTCGGTGCGGAACCCCAGGACAGGGCGGATCGAGGGGTTTGTCACGGTCGCAAACATCGAGGCGGCGGATGGCGGCGAGGTGATCCTGAAGGGGAACCAGAAGGTGTTGGCGGCCCGGCTGTCCGACGCGAAGTTCTTCTGGGAGAATGACTTGCGGGTGGCCAAGGCCGGCATGGGTGAATGGGTGGAGGGGCTGAAGGCGGTCACCTTCCACAACAAGCTGGGGTCGCAGGCGGAGCGGATCGAGCGGATCGCGGCTTTGGCGCGCGAGATCGCGCCGCTGGTGGGCGCGGATGCGGATGATGCGGCCTATGCCGCGCGGATCGCCAAACTTGATCTGCGGTCGTCCATGGTGGGTGAGTTCCCCGAGTTGCAAGGCGTGATGGGGCGGTATTACGCACAGGCGGCGTTGCAGGAAAACCCCGCCCCGGACTTGATCCGGGGCCTCGGGTTGGCAAGTGGAGGTCCCGGGTCAAGCCCGGGACGGGTATCCGCGATTGCCGATGCCGCGCGGGACCATTGGCGGCCGAAAGGGGAGAGTGATGGGGTGCCGACCGAGCCGGTGTCGGTCGCCGTGGCACTGGCCGACAAGATCGACACGCTGACCGGGTTCTGGGCGATTGACGAGAAGCCGACGGGGTCGAAGGACCCATTCGCGCTCCGCCGCGCGGCGCTGGGGGTGATCAGGTTGGTGTTGGGGAATGAGGTGCGGGTGAGCGCGCATTCCAAGTTCGAGACTGCGATGGACTCCCTTATCGAACGACTAGGGGTGTTGCACTCGCCCGGGGGCACGGTGAAGGAAGTTGCAGAGGATCTCCTCTCCTTCTTCCACGACCGTCTCAAAGTCACGCTTAAGGATCAGGGCATCCGGCCCGATGTCATCGACGCCTGCCTCGCCATGCCCGGGAATGACGACCTGACGCTCCTCGTCAAGCGGGCGACGGCACTGTCCGAAACGCTCAAGACCGAGGACGGGGCGAATTTGTTGCAGGGCTTCAAGCGGGCGAACAACATCCTGTCCCAGGCCGAGGCGAAGGATGGGGTCGAATACTCGTTCGGGGCGGACCTGAAGTTCGCCGAGACCGAGGAGGAGCGGGCGCTGTTCGCCGCGCTGGACAAGGCCGAAGCGACGATCTCGCCTGCGATGGCGAAGGAGGACTTCGGGACCGCGATGGCCGCGATGGCCGCCTTGCGCGGGCCGATTGATGCCTTCTTCACCGCTGTCCAGGTGAACAGTGACAACGAGATCATCCGCCGCAACCGGCTGAATCTGCTGCACCGAATCCGCAGCATCTGCTCGGGCGTGGCCGACCTGGCGCGGATCGAGGGCTGAGCCTGTCAAGCCCTTCCGCCCCTGAAACCGGGGGCGGGAGGTGGAATGCTTAAAGATTCGTCATACAACTGACATGTCACGCTTGATTGACGGGTCTTTCGGCGTATGCTGCAGCTGAACACAAGGTGCTGCAGTGCAGAAACACGATCCCATTCCCGAATACGCCCAGATCTCGCCCAGTGCGCAGATCGCCACGGCGTCACATGGGTGGCGGGCGAAGTGCCTGCAGCGGCTGGTGCGGCTGGAGCTTCCGGTGCCGAAATCCGTGGCGCTGCCTACGGCGACCGTCCGCGCGATTGCCGCCGGGCATGGCGTGGATACCGCTGGAATCCTTGATCATTTCGGCGATGGCCCACTGATTTCCGTGCGGCCCAGCCCCGCCAATCCCGACTGGGGCGGCCCGGCGACGATCCTGAACATCGGGCTGAACGCCAAGCGTCATGCCCGGCTGGCGGAAACCCATGGCGAGGCGGCGGCAGATGCCTTGTACCTGCGGTTCGTGCAGGCCTACGCGATCCACGTTGCCCGGCTTGACCCCGAGGTCTTTGACGGGTTGAAGCCAGGCCCCGGCGCCTTGAAAGAGGCGCTGCGGGAATACGAGGTCGAGACGGATGAGCCCTTCCCGCAGGATGCCGGGCGGCAGCTTTCGGAAGTCCTGCGCAGCATGGCGCGGGCCTGGGAGGGCACCTCGGCCCGGCTTCTGCGCCAGGCCAAGGGCGCGCCGGACGAGGCCGCACTGGGGCTGGTCGTCCAGGAAATGGCGCAGGGCATCGGGCAGGGGATCAGCGGCAGTGGCGTGATCCAGTTCGTCGATCCGGTCACCGGCCAGCCGCAGATCACCGGCCGCTACCTGGGGCAAAGCCAGGGCCGCGACGCGCTGAAGACGACCGAGGCCCTGTACCTGACGCGGGATGCGCACGGGCCGTCGCTGGAGGATGTCTCGCCCGAGATCTTTGCGACGCTGGTCGAATACGGGGCGACCTGTCGGGCGCGTCTGCGCGAGGAGATGCAGGTCGAGTTCACCATCGAGGACGGTCGGTTGGCGGTGCTGGATGCAGTGAAGGTGCAGCGGTCCGCCCGGGCGGGGCTGCGGATCGCGGTGGCGCTGGCCGAGGACGGGATCATTCCGCGTGACGAGGCGGTGCTGCGGGTCGAGCCGCGGGCGCTGTCCGAACTGTTGCACCATCAGGTCGACCCAAGGGGTGCGCGCGACGTGATTGCGCGGGGGATTGCGGCCTCACCCGGGGCGGCTACGGGGATATTGGTGTTTTCCTCATCCGAGGCGCAGGCGGCAGCGGCGCGGGGCGAGGCTTGCATTCTGGTGCGGCGCGAGACGGCTCCGGAAGACATTCGCGGCATGCATTCGGCGGCGGCGGTGCTGACGGAACGCGGGGGCATGACCAGCCACGCGGCAGTGATCGCGCGGGGGCTTGGGTTGCCTTGCGTGGTGGGCGCGTCGGAGTTGCGGCTGGACACGCGGGACCGCAAGCTGACGGCAGCGGACGGGCGGGTGTTCCGCGCGGGCGATGTGGTGACACTGGACGGGTCCAAGGGCGAGGCGCTGGCGGGTGCTGCGGAAATGCTGCCACCGGCGCTGGACGATTCGTTCCGGCGTTTGCTCGCCTGGGCGGACGAGGCGCGCGACATCGGGGTGCGGGCCAACGCGGATACGCCGGCCGACGCGGAGACCGCGCGGAAGTTCGAGGCGCAAGGGATCGGCCTCTGCCGGACGGAACACATGTTTTTCGACGAGGACCGGCTGGTCGTCATGCGCGAGATGATCTTCGCCGACACGCCGGGGGATCGCGCGGCGGCCTTGGCGCGGCTGTTGCCGATGCAGCGGGCGGATTTCGTGCAACTGTTTGAGATCATGCAAGGTCTGCCGGTCTGCATCCGCCTGTTCGACCCGCCTCTGCACGAATTCCTGCCGTCCGACCGGGAGGGGTTGCGGGGCCTTGCCGAGGCTTTGGACCGGCCCTTGTCCGAAGTGACCCGGCGGGCCGAGGCGCTGACCGAAGTGAACCCGATGCTGGGGATGCGGGGCGTCCGCCTAGGCGTAGTGCTACCCGAAATCTACGACATGCAGGCGCAGGCGATTTTCGAGGCGACGCTGGAATCGGCGCGTCGGGGGGCTCCGGTCGTGCCCGAGATCATGATCCCCCTCGTTAGCGCCCGCCGCGAAGTCGAGCTCGTGAAAACCCGGATCGACGCCCTGGCCGCGATGGTGCGAACCAAGGCGGGGGCCGCCTTCGATTACAAGCTGGGGGTGATGGTGGAAACGCCGCGGGCCGCGCTGCGGGCCGGGGAGATTGCCCAGCATGCGGCGTTTTTGTCTTTCGGGACCAATGACCTGACCCAGATGACCTATGGGCTGTCGCGCGACGATGCGGGGCGCTTCATGAACACCTATGTCCGGCAGGGTGTCTTCCCCGAGGACCCGTTCCACATCCTGGACGTGGACGGGGTGGGCGAGCTTTTGCACATCGGGGCGGAACGCGGTCGCCGGACCCGCCAGGACCTGACCCTGTCGATCTGCGGCGAACATGGCGGCAACCCGGAATCCATCGACTTCTGTCGCCGCGCCGGGTTCGACTATGTGTCCTGCTCCCCCTACCGGGTGCCCATGGCGCGGCTGGCGGCGGCGCATCTGGCGCTGAAGGATCGGAATAAAACTGTTTAAAATCAGTTAATTGTAGCGGAATCTTAACGGATTCCCCGCCATTTTCGGCGATATTTCGCTTATGCAGCATTGATTTTCGTGGCATTTCCGCAACAGCGGTGGACCCCCCGGTTCGCATCCCCTACCTCCCCGCCAGCTTGCCAAGGCGGGGGAACTTCCGCCAGGAAACCAAAGACGGAAGAGCAGAATGATACGCAACCTGGCGATAATCGCGCTGGCGATAGGCCTTGCGGCCAGTACGGCCATGGCGGACTCGAACTGGAACCGCAGCATGTTCGGCCTAAAGACTGCCTCGTATGTGCCTGACCTGAAGCTGCTGCCCGCCCCCGACCTTGATACTCCGTTGCCTGCCATCGCGATGACCGAGGGGCTGACCGAGGAATGGCTGATGGCCCAACCTGCCCCCGAAGGCGATGCGCAATGGCAGTGCCTGACCGAGGCGCTGTATTTCGAGGCGCGGGGGGAAAGCATGGATGGGCAGATTGCCGTGGCCGAGGTGATCCTGAATCGGGTCGACAGCCCCTTGTACCCCCGCACGGTCTGCGGTGTGGTCAAGCAGCGGGGCGGTGGGGGCTGCCAGTTTTCCTATGTCTGCACCGGCAAGAAAAAGATGCGCGAGAAGGGGGCGGCGGACCGTGCTGGCCGGATCGCCCGGGCCATGCTGGACGGGGCGCCGCGCGTTCTGACGGCGGGGGCCACGCACTTCCACACCCGGGGCGTGAAGCCCAGCTGGTCCAAGCGCTTTGCCCGGACCGTCGCGATTGGTGACCACCTCTTCTACCGGCAGCCCGGCGCCAGCGGCTGATGTCGCCTTCTGCGGCTTCGGTGACGCCTTCCCGCTTGGCGCGCGCTTTCTGCGTGGTATGAGGGGCCGAACGGCGGAGGACCCCTGATGAGCGATATCGAGTTGGCTTTCGCCCATCCGGAGGACCGGGCCGAGGCCTCGGCGGGCGCAGGCATGCGCGACCGGATTTCGCTGCGCGACCATGTAGTTGAGGCGGATATCGGGGCCTTCCAGAAGGAACGCGGCCACAAGCAGCGCCTGCGGTTCAACGTGGTGGTCGAGGTGCGCCCGGTGACGGAGCCCCTGGAGGATGACGTCGACCGCATCCTGTCCTACGACCGGATCACCGAATCCATCGCGGCGGAACTGGCGGCGGAACGCTTGAACCTGCTGGAAACGCTGGCAGAGCGGGTGGCGGAACGCATTCTGGCCGAACCTGCTGCGATGCGGGTCTTCATCCGGATCGAGAAGCTGGACATCGGCCCCTATGCGCTGGGGGTGGAGATTGTCCGGTCCCGCGCGGAACGTCCCCTTCAGAAGGCGGGCGATGAGGGGATGGAGGCGGTACATCCGCTGGTCGTTTTCCTAGACAACGGGGCGATCCATGCGGCGGACCTGTCGGCGCGGCTGGATGCGCTGCAGGCCGAAGGGCTGCCGCTGATCCTGACGGTGGGCCTGCCCGATCTGCCGCGCCCGGTCACCGGACACAAGCCGACGCAGCGCCGGGTGGACCTGCTGGCGATGGAGCAGAACGCCTGGACGCTGGCTGCCCGCGACGCGCGTTGCGTGGTGGTGGCGACGCGCACGGAAATCGACTGGGCGATGAAGCGGGGGCAGACTGTGGTCTGGGCGCCGTCGAAGCTGGTGCTGGATGCGGTGGATGGGCCGAAGGGGACCGATCCGGTGGGTCTTGCCCTTTGGCTTGCGGAAACCATGTCGGCGACGGCGCTGGTTGTTCACGGCGAGGTTGCAGTCCCGGCAGGAAGCCGCGTCCCCGTGCGGCGGGGCTGACGCTTCCCCCTTGAAAAGCGTCTGGGGTTCGGCCACTCCGAAACCCATGGAGTATTTCCGACCGATTGCGATGACCGATCCGGCCCGCCCGAAAGCCGCCCTGACGCTGGCGGGGGGCTGGTGCTGGTTTGACCGGGTCGAGGTCCTGTCGCGTGCCGCCCCGCGCCGGGTGATTGCGGCCGCCGAGGTGCCGGTGGCGGTCCTGCATCGGCTGACCGCTTCCCGCGCGCCCTTTGCCGGGCTGACGATGGACCGCCCGCGGCTGATGGGCATCCTGAACGTGACGCCGGACAGTTTCTCGGACGGGGGCAGGTTTCTGGGAGCTGAGGCGGCGGTGGCGCAGGCCCGCGCGATGGCCGAGGGGGCCGAAATCATTGACGTGGGCGGGGAAAGCACCCGGCCCGGCGCGGTGGAGGTGCCGGTGGACGAGGAGATCGCCCGCACCGTTCCGGTGATCGCCGCGCTGCGCGAGGGCGGGCTGGCGGCCCCGATCAGCATCGACACCCGGAAGGCCCCGGTGGCCGCCGCGGCCTTGAAGGCGGGGGCGAGTATCGTCAACGACGTTTCGGCCTTTGATTTCGATCCGACCCTGGGTCCCATGGTTGCAAAGTTGGGGGCTCCGGTCGTGCTGATGCATGCGCAGGGGGTTCCGGCGTCGATGCAGGACGACCCGCGCTATGGCGATGTCCTGCTGGATGTCTACGACGCCTTGGCCGCCCGCCTGGCCCGAGCCGAGGCCATTGGGATCGACCGCGCGCGGATCGTGCTGGACCCCGGCATCGGCTTTGGCAAGACGCTGGAGCACAACCTGGCGCTTTTGCGCGGGCTGTCCCTGTTCCATGGGTTGGGCTGTGCGCTTCTCCTTGGCACCTCGCGCAAGCGGTTCATCGGGACCATCGGCCAGGCCGAGGCGGCGGATGCGCGCGCGCCGGGGTCGATCGTCACCGCGCTGGCCGGGGTGGCGCAGGGCGTGCAGATTGTCCGGGTCCATGATGTGCCCGAAACTCGCCAAGCTTTGCGGCTATGGCACGCGTTGAACACCGATTTGTTGGAGGATGAGGCATGAGCCGCAAGCTTTTTGGCACCGATGGCGTCCGGGGCCGGGCGAACAGCTGGCCGATGACGGCGGAGCTGGCGCTGAAGCTGGGCGCGGCGGCGGGGCGGTATTTCCGGCGCGACGGGTCGGTGGCGCACCGGGTGGTGATCGGCAAGGACACGCGGCTGTCGGGCTACATGCTGGAGAACGCGCTGACGGCTGGGTTCTGTTCGACGGGGATGAACGTGCTGTTGCTCGGGCCGGTACCGACCCCGGCAGTGGGGTTCCTGACCAAGTCGATGCGGGCGGATGTGGGGGTGATGATCTCGGCCAGCCACAACCCGCACCAGGACAACGGGATCAAGTTCTTCGGGCCGGACGGGTTC
>JBJTSJ010000265.1:0-6864 GCA_046076605.1 Tabrizicola sp. | reverse complement strand
GAACTTGTTGACGACGCCGTGCTTGCGCAGCATCTGCACGACCTTCAGGACGAGGTCGGTGGCGGTGGTGCCTTCGCGCATCGCGCCGGTCAGCTTGAAGCCCACGACCTCGGGGATCAGCATCGACACGGGCTGGCCCAGCATCGCGGCCTCGGCCTCGATCCCGCCGACGCCCCAGCCGAGGACGGCAAGGCCGTTGACCATGGTCGTATGCGAGTCGGTCCCGACGAGGGTGTCGGGGTAGGCCACCAGGTTGCCGTCCTGGTCGGTGTCGGTCCAGACGGTCTGCGCCAGGTATTCCAGGTTGACCTGGTGGCAGATGCCGGTGCCGGGCGGCACGACGCGGAAGTTGTTGAACGCCTTCTGGCCCCATTTCAGGAAGACGTAACGTTCCATGTTCCGCTCATATTCGCGGTCCACGTTCATCTGGAAGGCTCGGGGGTGGCCGAATTCGTCGATCATGACCGAGTGGTCGATGACAAGGTCGACGGGCACCAGCGGGTGATCTTCGCGGCCGAGCCCTTGAGGCCCTTGATCCCGTCGCGCATTGCGGCCAGGTCGACGACGGCGGGGACGCCGGTGAAATCCTGCATCAGCACGCGGGCGGGGCGATAGGCGATCTCGATCGGGTTCTGGCCGCCGTTTGCCCCCCACGTGGAAAATGCCTTGATGTCGTCAACGGTGACGGTCTTGCCATCCTCGAACCGCAGCATGTTTTCCAGCACCACCTTGAGGGAGGCGGGGAGGCGCGAGAACTCACCCAGGCCGGCGGCCTGAGCCGCGGGGATCGAGTAGTAATGGACCGACTGGCCCCCGGCAGTCAGGGTCTTGCGGGTCTTCGACAGGTCGTGTCCAACGGTGACGGTCATCTCTGGCTCCCTAGAACGGCGGCTTCGCGCGGCATTGTATGCAATTGTATGCCGAATATCCAGCCCCGCATTGCGTCAAAGTTTACTGCATGTGACAGGTCTCTCGCAAAACCTTGATTGGCTCGTGTCTGCTGGCGTCCCTATAAGGCAGTGGGGACCAGGATCAGGAAAGCGACCATGCGACATTTCGTCAGCGCTGCTTGCGGGGTTTGGCTGGCGGCTGCGCTACCGCTGCAGGCCGAGCCTGTGGTCGTGGTCGAGCTTTATACCTCGCAGGGCTGTTCCTCCTGCCCCCCGGCTGATGACTTTGTGGCGATGCTGGCCTCGAACCCGCAGATCCTGCCTTTGGCACTGCATGTCGACTATTGGGATTACATCGGCTGGGAGGACAAGTTCGCCCATCCGAAGTTCACCGACCGCCAGAAGGCCTATGCCCATGCAATCGGCAGCCGAACGATCTATACGCCGCAGCTGATCATCGGCGGGTCGGACCGGATCGAGGGCTTTGCCCCGGAAGAAACCGCTGAACGGCTGCGGGCGCACATGGAGGCGGGCAGCCCCGTGCGGCTGACGGTGACACGCGAAGGCGACCGGCTGGTGATCCGGGCCGAGGCCGACCCGCCGCTGACCGAACCCGTTCGGGTGCAGCTCGTGCGCTACCGCCCGTCCGAGACGGTGACGATCGAGCGGGGCGAGAATGCCGGAAAGACCATCACCTATACCAACATCGTGACCTCGTGGGAGCGGCTGGACGACTGGTCGGGCCAGGAACCGCTGGAAGTCACGGCGCCCTTTGACGGGGCTGAACCTGGCGCGGTGATCGTGCAACAGGATGGGCCGGCGGCGATCCTGGCGGCGGCGCGGGTCGACTGACCGGACGGTGCGCTGAAGCACACCCTACGCCTGACCGCCCTTCCAGCGGCGATGGATCCAGAACCACTGGCCGGGATGCGCGCGGACGCGGGTCTCCAGCGCCTCGGTCACCGCGCGCATCATCGTCTCGGGGTCGGAGGGCGGGATCGGGGCGTCAAGCTCGACCCGGAAGTCCAGGCCGTCAGGCTGACGCGTGGCAAAGAACGGGATCAGGTCGGCGTTCAGCCGCAGCGCCAGTTCGGCCGCCGACAGGGCCGTGCGGGCAGGATAGCCCAGGAAGGGCAGGGCAGGCGCACCGGGCACGTCCTGATCGAACAGCAGCACAAGCTGCCCGCCGGCTTTCAGGTGCCGGACAAAGCCTGCAGTTCCCGCCCGGCCCTGCGGGAAGACCGGCCCGCCGAAGGCCTGCATCGTCTGGACGTAATGGGCATTGAAATAGCTGTTAGACAGGTTGCGATAGAGCCCCCCGATGTCGAACCCCCGCGCGACGAGGGCCGCCCGCGCGGCCTCGTAATTGCCGAAATGGCCCGAGACGAGGATCACTGGCCGCCCGGCCTCGCGCGCGGCGATGAGGGCTGCGTAGCCGGGACCTTCCGGCTCGATCTTGCGGGCGCGGGCCAGAAAGGCGCGGGTCGAATAGTTCTCGATCAGGGTCCGCCCCGCATTGTCGAGCGAGTCTTGCGCAATCGCTGCCCGCTCGGCCTCGGACCGGTCGGGCCAGACCAGCGCAAGGTTTTCCATGGCCCGCGTCCCGTATCCCGCATAGGGCCCGATCACCCGCCGCATCAGCCAGCCGACGAAACCCACGCGCCAGGCATAGGGCAGTGCCAGCGCCAGTGCGATCAGCCCGCGCGCGGCGAGGTTGACCAGAAAATGATCTGGCCGGAAGGGCGGGCGGTCAGCCGAGAGTTCGGGGCCGTCTTGGGACATCGGGACTTTCAGGACTTGGGCGCGCGCGTCGCCAGGGTCTCGCGGTGCCAGACATAAAGTCCCGCAGCCACGATCACAAGCGCACCGACCACCGTCCAGCGGTCCGGCCACTGGTCATAGAGGACAGCCCCCCAGAAGGTGGCGAAGACGATCCCGAGATAGGCGAAGGGCGCCACGATCGAGGCCTCGGTGATGGAAAAGCTGCGGATGATGCAAAGCTGCGCTCCGGTGCCAAGGCAGGCGATCAGGCCGAACTGCCACAGATCGCCGCTTGCTATCGGCTGCCAGACGAAGGGCAGGGCGGCCCCGGCAACGATGGTGCCGAACAGGGCCGCATAGACCATCGAGGCCCAGACGCTTTCCTTCGCGCCGATCTTGCGGGTCAGCAGGGCCGAAGTCGCATAGGACAGCGCGCAAAGCAGCGGCAGGACCGCCGCCCAGCTGAAAACGCCCGCGCCGGGCCGGATCACGATCAGCGCGCCGATCAGCGCGACGATGACCCCGGCGATGCGGCGGGGGCCAAGCCGTTCGCCCAGGAACAGCGCGGCACCGAGCGTGATCAGGACCGGGTTGATGTCGGCGATGGCAGTGGCTTCGGCCAGGCCGATGAAGGGCAGCGACAGGAAGAAGAAGGTCGTCGCGCCGAATTGCGAGGCCGAGCGCCAGAAGTGCAGCACTGGAAAGCGGGTGCGCAGCACCGGGCCAAGATGGTGGCGCAGGATCAAGACCACCAGCACCAACTGGCCCACGAAGCGGACCCAGATCACCTGCGGCGCGGGATAGCGGGCGATCAGGCCCTTGGCGGTCGCATCCATTGCGGTGAAGAGGAAGATCGCGAGGATCATCAGCGCCACGCCGCGCGTGACTTGGGAAAGGGGGGCGGCGGACATGGCGACCTTCTAGGCGGACAGGGCGGGGCTCGCAAGGGCCAGGGGCATGCAAGATGCCCCGGCCTGCAGCGTCAGGACAGCCCCGCTGGCCCCGTTGCGGCGACCAGGGGACATCGGAGCCCAGGCACCGGGATCCCGGCGGGTGGTTGGACCTCTGGCCTGCGGGCAAGGCAAGCGCCACGCCGGATGTCCAGCCATCGTGCGCCCGATGACGTATGGCCTGGCGGAGCACGCCGCCGGACAAGTCGCGACGCCGGACCGGATAGGGCCGCGCACCGCAGCGTCCTGCGACGTTGGAGCGGGATGCCGCGTCACGGCCCCGCAAGAAGTGGAAGGACAGCCCAACCAGCCTACCCTGCCTTCAGGGGCGCAGCGGGTATGTCCGGCCGTCCATCCAGGCGGTTCCTTCGCAGGTTGCCCTCACTCCTCCTCGGGCTGGATCAGGGTGATCTCGCCGCTGGTTTCCAGCGTTCGGATCGCGCCGATGATCGCGTTCATCGCCTCTTCGGCGTCCTTTTCCTTGACCCGGCCCCGCGCGCCAATTTCCTCGCGCAGGCCCTGGGCCAGGCGCTGCGAGATGTTGGCCAGGATGAATTCGGCCGCCTCCTCCAGCCCCGGCTTGCCCATCGCCGCAGTCAGCGCGGTGACCAGTTGCGGCTGTTCCACGAGGCGGGTGATCTTCGGCGTATCGCGCGGGTTCAGGCGGGTCGGGATATGGGTGAAGGTGAAGATCGCCTTCCGTACTTCGGCGGCAAAGGCGGCATCCTCGGCCTCCAGCCCCAGAAGCACGTCGTCACGGGTCAAGGAGGGTGAGATGTTCAGGATCGCGCCCACCCGTTCCACCGGTCCTTGGTCAAAGGCCTTGGGCGGCTGGTTGTCAAGTTCGGCCAGCAGGGCCGCCCCGATCCGCCGCACGGTTTCGGGATCGACATTGCCGGTCAGCGACACGGCATAGGCCACCCGGCGGGCGCGTTCACCGGGCAGCTTCCCCAACAGTTCGGCGGCCTTGCCCACGGGCACTTTCGACAGCATGACCGCACCGACCTCCACCGCCTCGTTCAGAAGGATCGGCAGCAGGCGGTCGGGTGGCAGGGTGGTGATCCGCTCCCAGGGGTCGATCTTGGACGAGGTCGAGGACATCCGCCGCAACCGTTGCGCGGCTGACTGCGAGATATGGCCATCCATGATCGACAACGCGCCTTCGATCCCGCCGGGGAAGGCAAGACCGACGGATTCAAGCTCGCTCAGAAACTCATCCACCACTTCGTTCAGGGTGGACCGGTCCACCAGACGCATCTGGCCCATCTGCTCGGCCAGGGCGGCCTGCATGTGTTCGGGAAGCGACGACAGGGGGATCGAGGTGCCTTCAGTCAGCAGATACCGGACGATGACTGCCGCCTTCTGCCGGGGCGTCAGGACGCGGCGGGGCAGCGGCGGGACGGCAACAGACCGACGTTCCGGATTGATCCGGGCAAGTGGCACCATGTCCTGTGGCATCGGGTCCTCATCGATTCTTCTGACGAGAACCCTCGCAGCCACGAGTTAACGGGACCTTGATCGCAGGGCTTAACTGGTCGGTTTGTCGACGCAGGTACCCTTGGCGCTGTCCCAGACCATGCCGGGGACACAGCTGGCGGCGGTCTGGTCGGCGTGCTGGCCTGCGCACTGGGCAAAGGCAAGGCTGGGGAGAAGGGCAATCGCCAGGGCGGCGAGGGTGGTCGTCGTCTTCATCGGTCGTCCTCCTTGGGGGTTGGTCTTCGAGTCGTTCGGAAATTGCGGTCAGTAGGTATAGGTCACTCCGGTGGTGATGGCCTTGGCAAGCGAAGTCTCGGCCCAAGTGCCCGCACCATCCGCCGCGCGGATCGCGTCCAGCTGGACCTGCGCCAGATGCAGCTCGTCCATCTGCACCAGAAGCTGGCCGTAATAGCTGCGCGCCAGGATGTTCTGCGGGTTCAGCGCGATGGCGCGTTCATAGGCGGCGATGCCTTCCTCGATCCGGCCGGTCTGGCGCAGAAGGAAACCCCGGTAGGTCATGACCCGGCTGGTGTCGCCCTCAGTCATCGTGGCCAGGACTTTCAGCGCCTCGTCATAGCGGTTGGCATAGGCCAGTTCGCGCACCGCGCCAAAGCGCTGGTCGTCGTTCAGGCTGGAGTCCTCGGCCTTGATGCAGGCCTTGGTCTTTTCGTCCCAGACCTCACTCTTTTCGCACTCGGTGGTCGTCTCGGTCGGCGTCGGCGGCTCGCTGTCATCGCTGCCTGCCGCGCGCGTAGGGGCGGGGGCCAGCATGAAGGCGGCGATCGACAGCGTGGCGGCAAGGATCATGCGCATGGAGTGACCTTTCAGCAATTTCCCGAAAGGTAGCATGATTGTCGCATAGGCAAGAACGGAAAGTGCCGCCCGGGCTGCCCCGAGCGATCACGCTTGCGTCAGGTGCCGAAGACGCGGGCGAAGATCGTGTCGACGTGCTTGGTGTGGTAGCCGAGGTCGAACTTTTCCTCGATCTCGGCGGGCGACAGGGCCGCCGTGACTTCGGGATCGTTGAGGAGCTCGGTCTTGAAGTCCGCGCCCTTCTCCCAAACCTTCATCGCGTTGCGCTGCACCAGGCGATAGCTGTCCTCGCGGGAAACGCCCGCCTGGGTCAGCGCGAGAAGCACCCGCTGCGACATGACCAGGCCTTTGAACTTGTTCATGTTTTTCAGCATGTTATCCGGGTATACCACCAGCTTTTCGACGACCCCGGCCAGCCGGTGCAGCGCGAAGTCGAGCGTGATCGTCGTGTCCGGCCCGATCATCCGCTCCACGCTGGAATGGCTGATGTCGCGTTCATGCCACAGCGCCACGTTCTCCAGCGCCGGGACCACCGCCATCCGCACCAGCCGCGCCAGACCGGTCAGGTTCTCCGTCAGCACCGGGTTGCGCTTGTGCGGCATCGCCGACGAGCCCTTCTGGCCGGGCGAGAAGAACTCCTCGGCCTCCAGAACCTCGGTCCGCTGCATGTGGCGGATCTCGATGGCGACGTTCTCGATGCTGGAGGCAATCACCCCCAGCGTCGCAAAGAACATCGCATGCCGGTCGCGCGGGATCACTTGCGTGCTGATCGGTTCGGGCACCAGGCCCAGCATCTTGCAGACATGCTCTTCCACGCGCGGGTCGATGTTGGCGAATGTCCCGACCGCGCCGGAAATCGCCCCGGTCGCCACCTCTTTCCGCGCAGCCTCCAGCCGGTCGCGGTTGCGCTTCATCTCGGCGTAGAAGCGGGCGAAGGTCAGACCCATGGTGGTTGGCTCGGCATGGATGCCGTG
>JBJTSJ010000264.1:0-3813 GCA_046076605.1 Tabrizicola sp. | reverse complement strand
CCCAGCCCACCACCGGCACCCGCTCCCGCGTGTGCTCGGTCCCGCGCCAGGTCGGGTCATTCCCGTGGTCCGCCGTGAAGATCGCCAGGTCCCCCGGTCGCAAGTTCGCAAAGAACCGGGGCAGGCCTGCATCAAACCACTCCAGCGCACGCGCATAACCCGCCACGTCGCGGGGGTGGCCAAACAAAGTGTCGAACTCCACGAAGTTTGCAAAGGTCAAGCTGCCGTCTTCGGCCTCGGCCCCAAGCCGGACAAGATGTTCGAAAAGATCAGCGTCCGACTTGCCCTTGTGCAGCTTCCCGATCCCCCGCATGGAAAAGATGTCGCCGATCTTGCCGATCCCATGCGTCGCCCGCCCCGCCCCCGCCACCCAGTCGAGAAGCGTCGGCGAGGGCGGCTCGATGGCGAAATCCTTGCGGTTCGAGGTCCGCTTGAAGCTCCCCGGGGTCCCAGTGAACGGCCGCGCAATCACCCGCCCGACCCTCCGGGCGTGCAGCATCGGCGCGAGGTCCTTGCACAGCTTCAGCAGACGCTCCAGCCCGAACGCCTCCTCATGGCAGGCGATCTGGAACACGCTGTCGGCAGAGGTATAACATATCGGCCAGCCGGTCCTGAGATGCTCTTCGCAATGCTCCGCGATGATCGGCACGCCCGAGGCATGGCAGTTCCCCAGAATGCCTGAAGTCCCCGCCAACCGGCAGACCTCGGCCACGATGTCATCGGGGAACGCCGGCACCGTGTCGGGGAAATAAGTCCATTCCCAGGGCACCGGCACCCCCGCCAGCTCCCAGTGCCCTGACGGAGTATCCTTGCCCCGCGACACCTCCTGCGCCGCGCCCCACAGCCCTTCAGGCATCGCCTCCAGCCCCGGCGTCGCGGCCCCTGAGGCCAGCCGGATCGCCGCCCCAAGTCCCAGCCGGTCCAGGTTCGGCATCTTCAACAGACCCGACCGCCCGACCTCCGCCCGACCCTCGGCACAGGCCGCCGAGATATGGCCGAGCGTGTTCGCCCCCTCGTCCCCAAAGGCAGCCGCATCCGGCGCACCGCCACAACCGACCGAGTCCATCACGATCAGGAAAGCACGCGCCATCAGCCGATCCTCTTCTGTATCAACGGCGGCTCTTCCGGCATCTCCGCTACGATCCCATAGGCCGCCTGCACCGCCGCCACCGCCGCCCGCGCCGCATCCTCGGTCACCGCATGGACCATCGCCAAAGGCACACCCTCGCCCGTCTCCTCGCCGATCCCCGCCAGGTCGGACAGCCCGACCGAGGGGTTCACCTGTCCCCCTCACGCAGGCGGCCGCCACCCAGATGGACCACCGCCAGCCCCAGCGCCTCGCCGTCGATCCGCGCCACGAACCCATCCTCCAACGCAGGCACCTCCATCATCAACGGGGCCGATGGCAGCCTATCCGGCCACCGTTCCACGAAATCCGCAGGCCCGCCCTGCGCCACGACCATCCGCCCGAAACACTCCGCCGCTTGGCCCGACTCCAACGCCTGCGCGATCCGCCCCTCACCGTCCTGCGCGTCCGAGGCCAGACCCGCCAGCGCCAGCACTTCGCCGCCCAAGGCCACCGTCACATCCCACAGCGCCGCATTGACCGAGGTACCCGTCAGCGTCTCCATCACCTCGATCACCTCCAACGCGTTCCCTGCCGCCGTGGCCAGGGGCTGCGACATGTCGGTGATCAGCGCCGAAGTCATGCACCCCGCCCCCTGCGCCGTCTTGACCAGCGACCGCGCCAGCGCCTCCGCCTGCTCTGCCGTCTTCATTAAGGCGCCCGAGCCGCACTTGACGTCCAGCACCAGCGCTTCCAGCCCCGCCGCCAGCTTCTTCGACAGGATCGAGGCGGTAATCAGGTCAATCGACTCCACCGTCGCCGAGACATCGCGGATCGCATACAGCCGCCGGTCCGCCGGGGCCAAATCCGCCGACGCCGCCACAATGGCGCACTTCACCTCCGCCATCTGCTTGCGCAGCGCCGCTTCGTTCAGACCCGTACGGAACCCAGGGATCGCCTCCAGCTTGTCCAGCGTGCCCCCGGTATGGCCCAGCCCGCGGCCCGAGATCATCGGCACATAAGCCCCGCATACCGCCAGCGCCGGGGCGAGCAGCAGCGAGGTGCAGTCCCCGATCCCGCCGGTCGAGTGCTTGTCGACCACCGGGCCAGGCAGGTCCCACTCCAGCACCTTGCCGCTGTCGCGCATCCCGCGGGTCAGCGCCACGCGCCCCTCTTCGGACAGGCCCTTCAAAAGGACCGCCATCGCAAAGGCGCCAGCCTGAGCATCCGTCACCTCGCCCGAGGCAAGCCCCGTCGCGAACCATCGCAGCTCCTCGACCGAGGGCTGCCCCCCGTCCCGCACCTTGGCAATGACCGCGCGGGCGTCGGTCATGTCCGTTCCATATGCGCGGCGGTGAAGACGCCCGGCAGGAGTTCAGCCACCGTCATCACCTTCTGCTTCCCGTCCGTGGTGCAAAGTGTGACGCGCACGTCCTGCCCGGCAAACTCGGCGATCTTCTGGCGGCAGCCGCCGCAGGGCGGCACCGGGTCCGGGCTGTTGGCGATCACGCAGACCTCGGCAATCCGGGTATCCCCCGCCGCGATCATCGCCGCGATGGCCCCCGCCTCGGCGCAGGTGCCTTCCGGGTAGGCCACGTTCTCGACATTGCAGCCGACATGCACGGCTCCGCTCGTCGACCGCAACGCCGCCCCCACCTTGAACCGCGAATAGGGCGCATAGGCCCGCTCCCTGACCGCCGTCGCCGCCTGAAGAAGCGTCATCCGAGCCCCCTTTTGACCATTTGGTCAGAGTGTGGGCCGATCCCATCGTTTCCGCAAGCGCCTCAGAGCACCCGCGTCTCCGGATTGCCCGGCAACGTCACCTCCAGTAGTTCCAGGTCCGCCGTCGCCTCGGAATACCGCGTCGCCATGCCGGGAGGAATCACGAAGGCATCGCCGGGCGACAGGCGGAACGGGTCCTTCCCCTCGCCCTCCAGCGTCATCCCGCCGGACATCACGAAGGTAAACAGGATGTCCCCCTCGTGCACCGTCCACGGCGCCGTCCCCACCGGCCGCGCCACCATCACCGACGCCACACCCTTCGTCGCCGCCATGATCCCGGTATCCCGCGCCTCAAATCCCGGGATGCGGAAGGGCGTGAAGACACCATCCTTGCCAATGTCGTGGACGAACCGCTGGCCGTCCCACTCCCGGTCCGGGCGATAGTGCGGGGTAGGCAGGGTCATCTCATGGTCGATCTCGGTCACATGCTCGGCCGGGACCCCGATCTCCACCACCTGCACGCCTTCCGAATGCAGCACCTTGTGGCGGATGCCCGGCGGCTGGATGAAGCAGTCTCCGGCATGGATGCGGCGGATAGCGCCTTGATCTTCATAGAGAACATCCACCCAGCCCGCGACGCAGAAGATCAGCTGGAAGCCCACCTTGTGGTAATGCACCATGTCCGGCACCGGCCCGTCCGGCACCCGGATGTGGCTGGCGATCATCGCACCGCCAAGCCGCGTCGGCACCAGGTCGCGATATTCCATCCCCGCCCGCCCGATCACCCAGGGCGCCTGATCCGCGAGCCGCCGCACCACGAAGGCATGCTCCGTCGCGGGCGTCACCACGGGCGGGTTCAGCTCATCCACCTCCACCTTCGTCCCGTTCGGCGCGACCAGCGACTTCGCCCCACCCGCAAACCCCGGATCGTCCGTCAGGATGCGCAGCGTCCCCGGGGCCTCCGCCGCCCCCTTTTCGATCCGCAGCCGCACGCCGTGCCCCGACAGCACCGCGACGGAGGGATT
>JBJTSJ010000263.1:0-13539 GCA_046076605.1 Tabrizicola sp. | reverse complement strand
TCGTAGTGTTTCACGTGAAACCCTCACTTACCGATGCAGAAGCTGGCGAAAATCTCGCCCAGAAGGTCGTCGACATCCACTCGGCCGACCAGGGCATCGAGTGCCCGGACTGCCTGCCGCAGATGCTCCGCCGCCAGCTCGACGCGCGAGTCGTCCCTTACCACTTCCGCCCGTGACTCGGCCAGAGCGGCAATCGCCGTTGTAACAGCCAGGCGATGCCGTTCGCGCACCAAAGCCCCGGCGGAACCCACACGCTCCCCCAAGATTTCCCCGATCCGCGCCATCAACTCGGGGACGCCCAACCCGGTCTTTCCGGACACCGCCAGCCCGGACCATCCAGATTTGGTATCCGCCTTCCCCAGAACCACCAGATCATCTCCCACCGGCTCCAGCGGCAAGGGCGATCCATCCGTCAGGAACAGCCGCAAATCCGCCGCCTCGGCCCGGGCCAAAGCCCGCTCGATCCCGGCGCGTTCCAGCCGATCCTCGGTGTCGCGGAGGCCCGCGGTGTCCAGAAAGGTCACCGGCAGCCTGGC
The DNA here is from genome assembly GCA_046076605.1 of Tabrizicola sp. Classification (GTDB taxonomy): domain Bacteria; phylum Pseudomonadota; class Alphaproteobacteria; order Rhodobacterales; family Rhodobacteraceae; genus Tabrizicola. Next base: position 13,003 of record JBJTSJ010000263.1, on the reverse strand, counting down.
AATCTCCATCCGCACTTCGATCACATCGCGCGTCGTCCCGGCAATCTCCGACGTGATCGCCGCCTCGCGCCCCGCAAGCTGGTTCAAAAGTGTGGACTTCCCCGCATTCGGCGCGCCCACGATGGCCACCTCGAACCCATCCCGAATGCGTTCCGCCGCCGTCACCCCCGCCGCCTCTCGCCCCAGGTCCGCCATCAGCCCGTCGATCAACGCCAGCACTTCGGGCGAGACATCAACCGGCACGTCCTCGTCTGCGAAGTCAATCGTGGCCTCCAGAAGCGCCCCCGCCCGGATCAGATCCCGACGCCAGCCATCCACCTTCTGACCCACCGACCCCGACAGCACCCGCACCGCCTGCCGCCGCTGCGCCTCGGTCTCCGCGTCGATCAGATCCGCCAGCCCCTCGACCTGCGCGAGGTCCAGCACACCGTTCTCCAGCGCCCGACGCGTGAACTCCCCCGGCTCGGCCAGACGCAGCCCTGGCTGCTCGGACAGCGCACGCAGCACGGCCCCCACCACCGCCGGTCCGCCGTGGCAGTGCAGCTCCACCACCGCCTCTCCGGTGAAACTCGCGCCCTCGGCAAAGGAAACCACCAGCGCCTCGTCCAGAAGCTCCCCGCCCCAGACCAGCCGCCGCAGCCCGGCAACCCGAGGCGACGGCAGCGTGCCAGAAAGGACAGAACCGGCCGCAAACGCGTCCGGTCCCGAGATCCGTACCACGGCGAGGCCCGACCGACCCCGCGCCGTGGCGAGGGCATAGATCGTGTCCATCGCCCCGCCTTAGGTGTTCATCGACTCGAAGAATTCCGAGTTCGTCTTCGTCTGCTTCAGCTTCGAGATCAGGAACTCGATTGCATCCGTCGTGCCCATCGGGTTCAGGATGCGGCGCAGGACGTAGGTCTTCTGCAGGTCCATCTTGTCGACCAGCAGGTCCTCTTTCCGGGTGCCGGATTTCAGGATGTCCATCGCCGGGAAGACGCGCTTGTCGGCGACCTTGCGGTCCAGCACGATTTCGCTGTTACCCGTGCCCTTGAATTCTTCGAAGATCACTTCGTCCATCCGGCTGCCGGTGTCGATCAGTGCGGTGGCGATGATGGTCAGCGACCCGCCTTCCTCGATGTTCCGGGCGGCCCCAAAGAACCGCTTCGGCCGTTGCAGAGCGTTCGCGTCCACACCACCGGTCAGAACCTTGCCCGACGAAGGAACGACAGTGTTGAAGGCCCGACCGAGACGGGTAATCGAGTCCAGAAGGATCACCACGTCGCGCTTGTGTTCGACCAGGCGCTTGGCCTTTTCGATCACCATTTCCGCTACCGCCACGTGCCGCGTCGCCGGTTCGTCGAAGGTCGAGGCGACGACCTCACCCTTCACCGTGCGCTGCATGTCGGTGACTTCCTCGGGGCGTTCGTCGATCAGAAGGACGATCAGATAGCACTCCGGATGGTTGGTCGCGATGGAATGCGCGATGTTCTGGAGAAGAACCGTCTTGCCGGTCCGCGGCGGCGCCACGATCAGCCCGCGCTGGCCCTTCCCGATGGGCGAGACGAGGTCGATGATCCGGGCCGAACGGTCCTTGATCGTGGGGTCCTCGACTTCCATCTTCAGCCGCTCGTCGGGGTAGAGGGGCGTCAGGTTGTCGAAGTGGACCTTGTGCTTGGCCTTTTCGGGGTCGTCGAAGTTGATCTTCGTGGCCTTGGTCAGGCTGAAATAGCGTTCGGTCTCGGCCGGAGCCTTGATCACGCCTTCGATTGTGTCCCCGGTGCGGAGAGAGAACTGACGGATCATCTCGGGCGAGACGTAGATGTCATCCGGGCCAGGCAGGTAGTTGGCTTCAGGCGAGCGGAGGAAGCCGAACCCATCCTGCAGCACTTCCAACACGCCGTTGCCGCCGATCTCCCAGCCTTCCTCGGCATGCTCTTTCAGGATCGAGAACATCATCTCGCCCTTGCGCATGCTGGGCGCGTTCTCGATCTCCCACTCCTCGGCCATCGCCAGCAGGTCGGCAGGGGTCTTGGCCTTCAGGTCAGAGAGGTTCAAGCGTTCAACAGTCATGGAATACCTTTGTGCGGACCACAGGCCTTAGCGGCGGGTCTCGGCAGATTTGGGACGGGAGATGCGATGGACCGGACGGCCCTGCAGAGCCGCACCTAATGCGGGCAGCGGCGAAAGTCAATCAGTAGCGCAGGATGACCGAGAAGACGATGACCAGCATCAGGATCGTCGGGACCTCGTTCATCAGCCGGTAGGTGCGGCCTGTGCGGGTGTTGGCGCCGGCCAGGAACTCTTTCCGGCGGAGACCCAGCCAGTGGTGGAACCAGGTCATCGCCAGGATGCAGGCGGCTTTGACCCAGGGCCAGGCAAAGGACCAGTCCACCATGCCTGCGGTGAACACCAGCGCGAGGCCAAAGACCCAAGTCGCGATCATCGCCGGGTTCATGATCCCCCGAAAAAGCCGCCGCTCCATGGTCTGGAACATCTTGTCCGTCTTCGACCCGGCCTCAACCTGCTCCACATGATAGACGAACAGCCGCGGCAGGTAGAAGATCCCCGCCATCCAGGAAATCACCGACACGACATGTAGCGACTTCGTCACCAGATACCAGTCAGCCAGAAAATCCGTGATCGTCTCAAGCATCTTGTCCACCAGCAGGCCGTCTGTCTTCCTTCTATAAAGAAAGAATGAAAGAAGGAATGTGGATGATGTAGGGCCTGTGGATGTCGGGATTTCTTGGCTCTCCCCCAGTTTCGTCCACAGGGAGGGGGTTGGGGACTGTATCGGGAAAACTTTGAACCGATCTGACCTTCAGCCTAAAGATCGCATTTATTCAATATCTTGACAATCATCGCGCCCGCAGACAATCCACAGGAGCGCGTCATCCCCACCCCCGGCACAACACGTTCTCCCGCGCCTCGTGACAAACCCGCGCACAGCGGGATATCTCTGGTCCGGCTGCCCCGGGACCGTCTGGTTGCCCACAACAGGGCACGATGACCCCGAATGGCCCCGCTCCGGACCCAGGAACAAACCGCGGATATCCACAGACCTCATGGACCTCATCCTCGCCTCCACCTCGCCCACGCGCCTGTCGATGCTCCGCGCTGCGGGCCTGAACCCGACCCCCGTGCCCCCCCGCGTCGATGAGGCCACAATCCGCGACGCCCTTCTGTCCGAAGGCGCCTCTCCCCGCGACATCGCGGATGCGCTCGCCGAGATGAAGGCCCGCAAGGTCGCAGAGAAACACCCTGATGCCCTCGTATTGGGCTGCGACCAGGTCCTCGCCCTGGACCGCCAGACCTTCGCCAAACCCGAAACCCCCGACGACGCCCGCGCCCAATTGCGCGCTCTAAGAGGCAAGACCCACAAGCTCCTCTCCGCCGCCGTGGTCTATGAAAACGCCGAACCCGTCTGGCGCCACGTCAGCGAAGCCCGCCTGACCATGCACCAAATCTCCGACGCCTACCTTGATGATTATGTCACCAGAAACTGGGACTCCATCCGCCACTCCGTCGGCTGCTACAAGGTCGAGGAGGAAGGCGTCCGCCTTTTCTCGGCCATCACCGGTGATCATTTCACCATTCTCGGCCTACCGCTGCTGCCGCTGTTGGCATGGATGGGCAACCGGGGCATGATCGCCACATGACCGACCATCCCCGCATCCCGCTTGCCGCCGTCCTGGGCCATCCCATTGCGCACAGCCGCAGCCCGGCGCTCCACGGCTACTGGTTGAAACGCTACAACATCAAGGGCCACTACATCCCCATCGACATCGCCCCCGTCGACCTTCCCCGCCTGATCCGCACCCTGCCGGACCTCGGTTTCGTGGGCTGCAACGTCACCATCCCGCACAAGGAAGCCATCCTGCAGATCGCCGACGTCGTCACCGACCGCGCCGCGCTGATCGGGGCGGCCAACACCCTGATCTTCCGCAAGGACGGCAAGATCCACGCCGACAACACCGACGGCTCGGGCTTCATCGCCAACCTCCGCCAGAACGCGCCCGACTGGAAACCCGCCTCCGGCCCCGCCGTCGTCCTTGGGGCAGGCGGAGCTGCCCGCGCCGTCGTCGCTGCGCTGATCGAGGTCGGCGTTCCCGAAATTCGCCTTGCCAACCGCACCCGCGCCCGCGCCGACGCCATCCGCCAGGACTTCGGCGCCAAGATACATGTCCATGAATGGGTGCAGGCCGCGAACCTTTTGGACGACGCTGTTACCGTCATCAACACCACCGCGCTCGGCATGACCGGCAAGCAGGATTTCAACGTCCCCATGCACCGCCTGAACCCCGGCGCGGTCTGCAACGACCTCGTCTACACGCCGCTGAAAACCCAGTTCCTGATCGAGGCCGAAGAACGCGGCGGCATCATCGTCGACGGGCTCGGCATGCTCCTCCACCAGGCCGCCCCCGGCTTTGAACGCTGGTTTGGCACCAGGCCCGAGGTGGATGAGGCCACCCGCAAGGCCGTCCTCTCGGCATGAAAAAGCCTTTCGTTCTTGGCCTCACCGGGTCCATCGGGATGGGCAAGTCCACCACGGCCCAGATGTTCGCCGAGGAAGGCCTGCCCGTCTGGGACGCCGATGCCACCGTCCACCGACTGTATCAGCCGGGCCAACCTGCCGCCCTGGCCATCGCCAGCCTTTTTCCCGACGCGATGGACCCCGATGGTCGCGTCAACCGGCCCCGCCTTCGGGTCCTGATCAACGAAGACGCCTCGGTGCTCGACCGTCTCAATGCAGCCGTCCACCCGCTTGTCGCCGAGGACCGCGCCCGCTTTCTTGCCCAGGCGGATGCGCACATCGTCCTTCTCGACGTGCCGCTTCTTTACGAAATCGGCCTCGACAAGGTTTGCGACGCCGTTGCCGTGGTCTCTGCCCCGCCGGAGGTCCAGCGCGAACGTGTCCTGATGCGCGGGATGACCGAGGCAGAGTTCCAGATGATCCTGGCGCGCCAGATGCCCGATGCCGAAAAACGCGCCCGGGCCGACTACATCATTCCGACGACCGGCCTTGAAGGTACCCGCCAAGCCGTGAAAGATGTGCTCGCCTCCATCCGCCGGACCCGACATGCGTGAAATCGTCCTCGACACCGAAACCACGGGATTCGAGCCCGCCGAGGGCCACCGCATCGTCGAAATCGGCGCGATCGAGCTGTTCAATCACCTGCCCACCGGTCGCACCTACCACCAGTACATAAACCCTGAACGACTGATGCCGCAGGGCGCGTTCGAGGTGCACGGCATCGGCCACGACATCCTGGAAATCCCCGGAAAACCAGTGCCGGGTGGCGTGACCTTGAAGGACAAGCCGGTCTTCGCCCGCATCGGCCTGGCCTTCCTCGACTTCGTTGGCGACGCGCAGCTGGTCATCCACAACGCCGCCTTCGACATGAAATTCCTGAACTTCGAGCTGGAACGTGTCGGCCTGCCCGGCCTGCCGTTCTCGCGCGCGACGGACACGCTGGCCATTGCCCGGACGAAATTCCCCGGCTCTCCCGCCTCGCTGGATGCGCTCTGCCGTCGCTTCGGCATCGACAACTCGATGCGCGAAAAGCACGGCGCGCTTCTGGACAGCGAAATCCTGGCCGAGGTCTATCTGGAACTGATCGGCGGTCGGCAGCCGGACCTGGTCCTTGGCAGCGCTGCCCCGGCGTCAGCGCGAAACGCAAGCGGGGAAGCGATCACCTGGCGTCCCCGCCCGAGACCGGAACCCCTTCCGCCCCGGATCACCGAGGACGAACTCACCGCCCATGCCGCAATGGTTGCCAAGCTGGGCGATGCGGCGATCTGGAAGAAAGACGCCTGACGCTCACGGGACCAAGAACTGCCCGTTCCCCAAGCGTCCCCTCTCCCCCAGGGGGAGAGGGCCAGGATGAGGGGGACGCCGCCCCCACCCACGAAACCTCAGTTGACCTTTTCGGCCCCTGCGGCCTGCGCCTGTGCCCGACGCGCCAACTCTTGCCGGTACAGTGCCATGAAATCCACCGTGTCCACGTTCAAGGGCGGGAAGCCACCATCGCGCGTCACGTCCGAGATGATCCGGCGCACAAAGGGGAACATCAGCCGCGGGCATTCGATCAGCAGGAACGGATGCAACTGATCTTCCGCCACGCCCTCGATGTGGAAGGTCGAGCCATATTCGACTTCCAGCAGGAACAGCACGTCGCCGTTGACCTTGTTCTTCGAGGTGACCTTGTACTTGGTGATCACTTCGTACTGGTTCGCAACCGGGCGCTTGCGGGCGTCAAGGCTGACCGCGACCTGAATGTCGGGCTGAACTTCGCCGGCGCTCAGGCCCTTCTGCACCACCATGTTCTCGAACGACATGTCGCGCACATACTGGGCCAGCACCTGCATCTTGATTTGCGGCGCAGTGGTGGCCGCCGTCGTGGCCGCGCCATTCTCGGCCGGGGTTTCCTGTCCCATGTCCATTTCTCCTCAAAGGATTTGCTGCCTTCCTAGCAGGTCAGTCGTCCGCTCTCAATGCTGCGTCTGTACAGGGGTGGGGTCAGGCCGGATCGGGCCAGCCATTGGATCGGCCAAACCTTAAGAAACGGTGAATAAGAACATATAACTACTTGATACTAGGCCTCTTTCCGGATTTGTCCACCGTGGACACTCTCGTTCAATATGATCCCCTCCACCAGGCGCTGGGCCGCAGGGGTCAGCTGCGATCCAGCGCGCGTCACAAGACTGAAGGGCGTCACCGTCAGACCAAGGTCAATCGGAAGGGAAATGAACGGCACGGAAGGGTTGCCCGACAGACTGTCCACCACAGGGGTCGCCAGCGGCGCGATGGCGTCGGTCTGGTTGAGGAGTGCCAGGGTGAACAGGAACGATGATGTGGAAATCCGACGGTTCGGGACCGGCATGCCGATCTCATCCAGACGGGCCATAACGGTCTGGGTCAGCAGTGTCTCGTCATCACCCATGACCCAGTCATACTGCAGCATATCGGCGACGCTGATTTCGGGCCGAAGCAGCAGCGGATGTCCGCGCCGCACGACCAGCGAAAGCGGTTCGCTGGCCATGATCGTCGAGGTCAACTGGCTGTCCCCCGACGGAACACGTGCGAGAGCAAAATCCAGCCGTCCGTCCCTCACCATGTCGCACAGGGTGATCGAGGTGGTGACAGTCACCTCCGCACGGAAATCCGGCAAGGAGCGCTGGATCGCCGTGAGGGTCGGCAGGATCAAGCTGAGGGCCGGACCCGTCACCGCGCCGACGCGGACGATCCCGGAGCGTCCCGTCGCGGCCTCTGCCACCTCTTGCGCGGCGTCAAAAAGCTCCATCTCGATCCGCGCGGCACGACGCGCCAGGGCCGCGCCAACATGTGTCAGCCTGAGGCCCCGCCCTTGGCGTTCGTGAAGACTGAGGCCCAAAGCGGCCTCCATCTCGGCCAAGAGGCGCGATGCTGCCGGTTGCGCGATTCCAAGCCGGTTTGCCGCCTCACCCAGCGCGCCCGCTTCGTGAAGCTGGGCAAGAAGCCGCAGCTGCAGCGGCTTCAGGCGGCGAAGTTGGGACACAAGGGCTGCGGCAGTTGGATTCATGGCATTTCTGTTATGAATATAAGCCTAAACCCTATTTGACAGGTATGGGTCTTCTGCGCAATGTGCCCCTCGTCCGTAGGGAAAGGCCGTGAATGGACGGCAAATGCGGATGCAAACCAATAATCATCGGGAGGAAACAGATGATTTTGACCCGTCGCGGCCTTATGGCGCTTGCCGGTACCGCCGCTGCTTTGTCGGCTCTGCCGGCCTTTGCCCAGGACAAGGGAACCGTTGGCATCGCGATGCCGACCAAGTCGTCCTCGCGCTGGATCTCGGACGGCAATTCGATGGTCGAGCAGTTCACGGCCGCAGGCTATGGCACCGACCTGCAATACGCCGAGGATGACATCCCGACCCAGCTTGCACAGGTCGAGAACATGATCACCAAGGGCGTGAAGGTCCTGGTCATCGCCGCCATTGACGGCACCACCCTTTCGAACGCGCTGGAGAATGCCGCGGCCGCCGGGATCAAGGTCATCGCCTACGACCGTCTGATCCGCGACAGCGGGAACGTCGACTACTACGCGACCTTCGACAACTTCAAGGTTGGAGTCCAGCAGGCGGAATCGCTGGTGGCGGGTCTGAAGGAACGCTTTGGCGACGTGAAGCCGTGGAACGTCGAGCTGTTCGGCGGCTCGCCCGACGACAACAACGCTTTCTTCTTCTACAACGGCGCGATGTCGGTCCTGCAGCCGATGATCGACAGCGGCGAAATCGTTATCCCGTCGGGCCAGATGGGTATGGACGTGGTCGGTACGCTGCGTTGGGACGGCGCGGTGGCGCAGGCCCGGATGGACAACCTTCTGTCCTCGAACTACGGCGACAAGCAGTTGCACGGCGCCCTGTCCCCGTATGACGGGCTGTCCATCGGCATCCTGTCGTCGCTGAAGGGCGTGGGCTACGGCTCTGGCGACCTGAAGATGCCGATCGTCACCGGCCAGGACGCCGAGATCCCCTCGGTCAAGTCGATGATGGCGGGCGAGCAGTACTCGACCGTCTTCAAGGACACCCGCGCTCTGGCCGGTGTGACCGTGAAGATGGTGGACGCGATCCTGCAGGGCGGCGAGCCCGAGATCAACGACACGTCGACTTACGACAACGGCGTCAAGGTCGTTCCGTCCTACCTGCTGGAGCCAATCTCGCTTGGCGTGGCAGATATCGAGAAGGTGCTGGTGGAATCCGGCTACTACACCGCCGACCAGCTGAAGTAAGCTGACCGGACCTTGCCCGTTGCGCCCGGATAGCTCCCCCGGGCGTGGCGGGCATCGGCTCGATTTGGGGGATCGACATGCCTGCCCTTCTGGAGATGCGGGAGATCAGCAAGGTCTTCCCGGGCGTACGCGCGCTGGACCGCGTGAACCTGACTGTGGAGCAGGGCGAAATCCACGCGATCTGCGGCGAGAACGGCGCGGGCAAGTCCACGCTGATGAAGGTGCTGTCGGGGGTCTATCCGCACGGCACGTACGATGGCGAGATCCACTATGGCGGTCAGGTGCTGCACCTGAAGGGCATCCGCGACAGCGAGGCCAAGGGGATCATCATCATCCACCAAGAGCTTGCGCTGGTGCCCCTGCTGTCGATTGCCGAGAACCTGTTCCTGGGGAACGAGGTTGCGCGCGGGCAGGTGATCAACTGGCCCAAGACCTTCCAGCGGACCGAGGAATTGCTGGCCAAGGTCGGGCTGAAGGAAGCGCCGACGACGAAGGTCGAAAAGCTGGGCGTTGGCAAGCAGCAGCTGATCGAGATCGCCAAGGCCCTGGCCAAGGACGTGCGTTTGCTGATCCTGGACGAGCCGACTGCTGCCCTACAGGAAAATGACAGCCAGAAACTTCTGGACCTGATGCTGGAGCTGAAGGCGCAGGGCGTCACCCAGATCATCATCAGCCACAAGCTGAACGAGATTTCCCGTGTCGCCGACCGGATTACGGTGATCCGCGATGGAGCGACCGTGTCCACTATGGAACGCCACGAAATCACCGAGGACCGGATCATCCGCGACATGGTCGGCCGCGACATGGCCCACCGCTATCCGGATCGTACGCCGAAGATCGGCGAAGTGCTGATGGAGGTGCGGGACTGGAACGTCTGGCATCCTGAACAGGTGGGCCGCCAGGTCATCAAGTCTGCAAGCTTTACCGTCCGCAAGGGCGAGATCGTGGGGATCGCAGGCCTGATGGGGACCGGGCGCACCGAACTGGCCATGAGCCTGTTTGGCCGCAGCTATGGTCGCAACGTTTCGGGCGAAGTGCGGATCGGCGGGCGGGCGGTCGACACCACGACCGTGGCCAAGGCCATCGACGCGGGACTGTCCTATGTCACCGAGGACCGCAAGGTGCTGGGCCTGGTGCTGGAAGAGCCGATCACCCGCAACATCACCCTGGCGAACCTGGCGGGTGTCGCGATGCGCGGCGTCCTTGACAAGCGGCGTGAGACGCGGGTGGCCGAGGACTATCGCAAGCAGATGTCGATCCGGACGCCCGGGGTGTACCAGAAGGCGGTGAACCTGTCGGGCGGGAACCAGCAGAAGGTGGTGCTGTCCAAGTGGCTGTTCACCGACCCTGAAGTGCTGATCCTAGATGAACCGACGCGCGGAATCGACGTGGGCGCAAAATTCGAGATCTACGGGATCATGAATCAGCTGGCCGAGATGGACAAAGGCGTGGTGATGATCTCGTCCGAAATGCCCGAGCTTCTGGGCATGTGCGACCGGATCTACGTCATGAACGAAGGCCGCATCGTGGGGGAGCTGACCCGCGAGCAGGCGAACCAGGAGGCGATCATGGCGCTGATCCTGAAAGACAGCGGAAAGGCAGCGTGATGGAAGAAGCGGGTTTTGCAGGCGGGGGGATCAAGGCCCGACTGGGCGGGCACTTGCGGGAAAACGGGATGCTGCTGGCGCTGGTCGCCATCGTGTTCTTCTTCACGGTGATCGTGCGGGCGACGATCGACGTGGACTTCCTGTCGGCGCAGAACATCACCAACCTGTTCCTGCAGAACTCCTACGTCATCATCATGGCCTTGGGGATGCTGCTGGTGATTGTGGCCGGGCATATTGACTTGTCGGTCGGGTCGGTCGCGGCCTTTACCGGTGCGGTTTCGGCGGCGTTGACGGTGCAGGCGGGCCTGCCGGTCTGGATCGTGATACCGGCCACGCTGATTGTCGGCGGGGTGATCGGCGCAGCGCAGGGCTACTGGATCGCCTTCTGGCGGATTCCGTCCTTTATCGTGACGCTGGCGGGAATGCTGGTGTTCCGCGGCCTGACGCTTTGGCTGCTGGGCGGGCAGAACATCGGGCCTTTCCCCAAGGAATTCCAGGCGATGGCGAACGGTTTCATCCCCGACCTGATGGGAGAGTGGGACCAGGCGATGCTGGGGTTGGAGCGGCTGAACGGCACCGCCGTCCTGGTCGTGGTCATCGCCGCGCTGGTGCTGATCTGGCTGGGACTGCGGGCGCGCGCGCGTGACGCGGAATTCGGCATTGCCCCGGAACCGAGCGGCTTGTTCTGGGCGCGCAACATCGTCGTCTCGGCGGCGCTGATCTTTGTCGGCTGGAAGCTGGCGCAGTTCCGGGGACTGCCCAACGTGCTGGTCATCCTGGTGATCCTGACAGTGTTGTATGCTTTCTTCACCGAGAACACGACCGCAGGCCGCCGCATCTATGCGACCGGGGGCAATGAGAAGGCGGCCAAACTTTCGGGCATCCGCACCAACCGGCTGGTCTTCTGGTGCTTTGTCAACATGGGGGTCCTTGCGGCCCTTGCCGGGATGATCGTGACCGCTCGCCTGAACTCTGCCACCCCGAAGGCCGGGACCGGGTTCGAACTGGATGTGATCGCCGCCGTGTTCATCGGCGGGGCCTCGATGGCGGGCGGGTCCGGCAAGATCGTCGGCGTCGTGGTTGGTGCGCTGATTATGGGCGTGATGAACAACGGCATGTCGATCATGGGCATCGGCATCGACTACCAGCAGGTGATCAAGGGTCTCGTGCTTTTGGCCGCCGTGATCTTCGACGTCTACAACAAGAACAAGTGAGGCCAAGGTGCATCTTTCCACAGTCAAAGGGGCGGGCGTCGTCGTTCGTGAAGGCACCAGCGCGCATGTGTTGCGGAATACCGCGTCAGTCTATGAGCTGGCGATGGCCGCGATCTACGCAGGGCGCAGTCTGAAGGACGAGGTCGCAGCCCGCTGGCGGGGCGACAGCATCGACCTGTCGCGGGCCGTGTTCGACCTGCCGGTCAGCCATCCGGACCCGGCCCACCTCCACCTGACCGGGACGGGCCTGACCCATCTTGGCTCGGCCTCGGCCCGGGATGCGATGCACGCCAAGCTGCAGGGCGAAGAGACCCTGACAGACAGCATGAAGATGTTCCGGATGGGTCTGGAGGGCGGCCGCCCCGCTGCCGGAGACGTTGGGGCGCAGCCGGAGTGGTTCTACAAGGGCAACGGTTACGCTGCAGTTGCCCCGGGTGCCGACCTGGAAGCGCCGGGCTTTGCCGAAGACGGCGGCGAAGAGCCCGAGATCGTTGGCATCTACCTGATCGGCCCTGACGGAACCCCGCACCGGATTGGCTGGGCGCTGGGCAACGAGTTTTCCGACCATGTCACGGAACGGGTGAACTACCTCTGGCTCGCCCATTCCAAGCTCCGCGTCGCCTCCTTCGGGCCGGAAATCCTTGTGGGAGACCTGCCCGCCGATGTGCGCGGGACCAGTCGCATCCTGCGCGACGGCAAGACATTGTGGGAGAAACCGTTCCCGTCGGGTGAAGCCAACATGTCCCACACGCTGGCCAACCTGGAACACCACCACTTCAAGTATTCCATCTTCCGCCAGCCTGGCGACCTGCATGTCCACTATTTCGGCACCGCGACGCTCTCCTTCGCCGACGGGATCAAGACACAAGCCGGGGACACGTTCGAGATCGAGGTGGCCGACTTCGGCCAACCGCTCCGCAACACCTTATCCTTCGCCCCGAAGACCCCGGGTGCGACCAAAGTTCACCCCCTGTAAAGAGGCCAGCCCATGTCCAAGTTCAAGCCTGCCCCGTGGCCCCGCAAGCTTCGCAGCCAGGAATGGTTCGCCGGCACCTCGAAGGACGCGATCTACCACCGCAGCTGGATGAAGAACCAGGGCCTGCCCGCCGACCTGTTCGACGGTCGCCCGGTGATCGGCATCCTTGACACCTTCTCGGAACTCAACCCCTGCAACGCCCATTCCCGCGACCTGGCCGAACGCGTCAAACATGGCGTCTACGAAGCAGGCGGCTTCCCCGTCATCGTCCCCGTGTTCAGCGTCAGCGAATCCGGCTTCCGCCCCACCGCGATGATGTTCCGCAATCTCGCCGCGATGGCAGTCGAGGAGACGATCCGCGGCCAGCAGATGGACGGCGTCGTCTGCATCGTCGGCTGCGACAAGACCACCCCCTCGCTTCTGATGGGCGCCGCCTCGGTGGACTTGCCGA
>JBJTSJ010000262.1:0-5554 GCA_046076605.1 Tabrizicola sp. | reverse complement strand
CATCGCGACCTCGACCTTCGAATGGTATCCGGGGGTGCAGATCCATCACTCGCGTGATCTGGTGAACTGGCGGCTGGTCGCGCGGCCATTGCGGCGGAAAAGTCAGCTGGACATGCGGGGGAACCCGGACAGCTGCGGGATATGGGCGCCCTGTCTGTCTTATGCGGATGGGAAGTTCTGGCTGGTCTATACCGACGTCAAGCGGTTGGATGGGGCATTCAAGGACGCGCACAACTATATCGTCACCTGTGACACGGTGGAGGGGGAGTGGTCAGAGCCGACCTATGTGACCTCGTCGGGCTTCGATCCGTCGCTGTTCCATGACCGGGATGGGCGGAAGTGGTTCGTCAACATGCGCTGGAACCATCGGGGGAAGGGGACGGGCCTGAACCCGGCGAATGACCTGTTCGACGGGATCGAGTTGCAGGAATGGCACCCGGAGAAGGGGCTTCAGGGCGAGGTGACGACGATCTATCTCGGCACCGACCTTGGCCTGACCGAGGCGCCGCATCTTTTCTGGCATGACGGGTATTACTACCTGACGACGGCCGAAGGTGGCACGGGCTATGACCATGCGGTCACCTTGGCGCGGTCGCGGGACATCCGGGGGCCGTATGAGACGCATCCGGCGAAGCATGTGATTACCGCCCGGTTCAACCCGGAAAACCCGATCCAGCGGATGGGGCATGGGCAGTATGTCGAGGGGCATGACGGGCGCTTCTGGCATTCATACCTGTGCGGGCGGCCGCAGCAGGGTCCACGCGGCCTCTTCTGTGCGACGGGGCGCGAGACGGGGCTGGCCGAGGTTGTCTGGCGCGACGGGTGGTTGTGGCTGAAGGACGGTGGGATGCTGCCGCCAACGGTGGTGGACCTTCCGGTGGAGCGGGTGGTACCGGGGGCGGTGGAGTATGATTTCACTGGCTCGGCGTTGCCGATGGATTTCCAGTGGCTGCGGACGCCCAAGCCGGAGCGGATTTTCACGATGACGGGGAGTGCCTTGCGCTTGATTGGGCGGGAGAGCCTGGGGTCGTGGTTCGAGCAGTCGTTGGTGGCGCGGCGGCAGGATGAGGCGGCTTATGAGGCGGAATGCGATGTGGTGGCCGACCCGCCCAACTGGCAGCGGGCGGCGGGGCTGATCACCTACTACAACCGGCACAAATTTCATGCGGCCTTGCTCACGCGCGAAGCCGGCGAACGGGTGGTGACGCTGGTGTCTTGCGAGGGCGACTGGCCGGGTGAGGCGCTGACCTTCCACGGGCGCTTCCCGGTGGCGGAGGGCAAGGTGACGCTGGGGGTCAGCGTTACCCAAGCGGTGCAGCGGTTCAGCGTCAATGGGGTGCCGGTGGGGCCGGAGCTGGATGCGTCCGTTGTATCGGACGAGGGTGGACGCGGGGAGCATGCGTCGTTCACCGGGGCCTTTGTCGGTGTCGTCGCGCATGACCTGACGGGGCAGGGCTGGACGGCGGATGTGACGCGGTTCCGCTATGCGCCCAAAGCGGATTGAGGAATTGGTCGGGAAGATTTGATCAACTCTTGATTGCCGGAGAGATGCCGTCATAAAGGGGCGAAGCGAAGGGAGTCCCGATGGACGCTGAAACCCGCAAGATTCCCAGTCATGAGGTCACCTACGCGCGGCTGCGCGACATGATCCTGTATGGGCATCTGGCGCCGGGGGCTCCGGTCACGATCCAGGGGCTGATCAGCGACCTGGGGGCCGGGATGACCCCGGTGCGCGAGGCGATCCGGCGGCTGACGGCGGAAGGCGCGCTGCTGCCGCAGGGCAACCGGCGGGTGGCGGTGCCGGAGCTGTCGGCGGAGATGCTGGAGCAGGTGGCCTTTGCGCGGCTGGCGATCGAGCCGCGGCTGGCGGAGCTGGCGGCACTGCGGCTGACGGCGGTGCAGATCGACCGGCTGGAGGCGATCGACGGGGCGGTGAACCGGGCCATCGAGGCGGGGAAGCTGCCGGATTACCTGGCGGCGAACCATGCCTTCCACTTTGCGCTGTATGAGGCGGCGGAGGCCCCGGTGCTTCTGGACCTCGCGCGGTCCCTGTGGCTGCGGGCGGGGCCGTCGCTCAGGGCCGTGATCGACCGCTATGGCCGCGAGGCGGCGCCGGACCTGCACCGCGAGGCACTGGCGGCGATGCGGGCGGGGGATGCGAAGGCCTTGGCGCGGGCCATCGAGCAGGACATCCAGCAGGGCGTCGATCACGTCCGGCAGGCCTTGGCCGAGGGTCACTGACGGTTTTTTAAATGAGCGCTGGCGCGCGAGGCTTTTGTCTCGTCGTCGGGGCTTGCGCCCTCCTCCTCGGGTGATGGGGGCGCTGCCCCCAAGCCCCCGGGATGTTTGGGGAAGAGAAAGGCGTCCAATAATTTGATCAAATTTCTTGAACGGCGGCGCGTTTGATCATATCCTGCAGGCAAGACGGGGCATGCGGCCCTGCTGATTCCGCGAGGGTACGCCGATGAACATGATCACCAACCACATGCCGACCGCCGAGCTGCAGCGTCTGGACGCGGCGCACCATTTCCATCCCTTCACCGACAAGGCGGGGCTGGCGGCCAAAGGGGCTCGGGTGATTACCCGGGGCGAGGGGGTGTGGCTGACCGACAGCGAGGGCAACCGGATCATCGACGGGATGGCGGGGCTCTGGTGCGTGAACATCGGCTACGGGCGGAAGGAGCTGGCTCAGGTCGCGGCGCGGCAGATGGAGGAGTTGGCCTATTACAACACCTTCTTCCAGACGACGCATGTCCCGGCCATCGCGCTGGCGGCGGAGATCGCAAAGCTCGCGCCGGGTGATCTGAACCACGTCTTCTTCGCGGGTTCGGGGTCCGAGGCGAACGACACCAATATCCGGCTGGTGCGGCGGTACTGGGACGTGAAGGGCATGCCCTGGCGCAAGACCATCATCGCGCGGTGGAACGGGTATCATGGCTCGACCATGGGCGGCGGCTCCTTGGGGGGCATGAAGCCGATCCATGCGCATGGCGGCAAGATTGACGGGATCGAGCATATCGACCAGCCCTACTGGTGGGGCGAGGGCGGGGACATGACCGAGGACGAGTTCGGCCTGGCTCGCGCGCGGCAGCTGGAGGAGAAGATCCTGCAGTTGGGACCGGACAATGTGGCGGCCTTCATCGGGGAACCGATCCAGGGCGCCGGGGGTGTGATCGTTCCGCCGAAGACCTACTGGCCGGAAATCCAGCGGATCTGCGACAAGTACGGCATCCTGCTGATCGCGGACGAGGTCATCACCGGGTTCGGGCGGACCGGGCAGTGGTTCGGGAGTGAAGTCTTCGGAATCAAGCCGCATATCATGACCATCGCGAAGGGGCTGTCCTCGGGCTATGCGCCCATCGGCGGGTCGATCGTTTGCGATGAGGTCGCGAATGTCGTCGGCGGCGGGGGCGAGTTCTTCCATGGCTACACCTATTCGGGCCATCCGGTGGCCTGCGCGGTGGCGCTGGAGAACCTGCGGATCATGCAGGACGAGAAGATCGTCGAGCATGTGCGGGACGTGGCCTCGCCCTACCTGCGGGAGCGGTGGGAGAAGCTGGTCGAACATCCGATGGTGGGCGAAGCGAAGCTGGTGGGACTGATGGGGTCGATCGCGCTGACCCCGAACAAGGCCAAGCGGGCGAAGTTTGCGTCCGAGGCCGGGACCGTCGGCTTCAAGACCCGCGAGCGGTGCTTTGCCAACAACCTGATCATGCGGCACGTGGGGGACCGGATGATCATCGCGCCGCCGCTGGTGATCACCCCGGCCGAGATCGACGTGCTGATCGAGCGGGCGAAGAAGTCGCTGGACGAGGCCTACAAGGTCGTGAAGGACGAGGGCCTTTGGGTCGAGGCCTGAGACTGTCCACGGTGGACACTTTCTGATTTCCTATTGAAATCAGAGTTTTGTTCGCGGTCGTTCAGGAAGTGTTAAGCATTTCGCGGCGCGCTGGAAACTCTCTGGCGCGCCGCTTTGCTTTGACGGCTGGCGCATTACTGCGCCCGAGCCGGGATAGGCCCCGCGATTCCCTTGCCGGGCAGGTGCGATGCGGTAAGCTTGGCCAAAGCCAATCCCGGGAGCGCAGCCGATGACCCGTGTCGCCGAAGCCGTAGTCCACATTGATGATGACCGCTTCAAGGTCACGGAATGGCGCTTTGCCCCGGGGGCTGAGACGGGCTGGCACCGCCACGGGCATGACTATGTCATTGTGCCCCTGACCGATGGCACGCTGGCGCTGGACCTGCCGGGCGGGGGCCGGGCCGAGGCGCAGCTTAGGCAAGGGGTGCCCTATTCGCGCCGCGAGGGGGTGGAGCACAACGTGGTCAACGGGTCCGCCACCGCGCCGCTGGCCTTTCTGGAAGTCGAGGTGGTGGACGATGCCCTGGCGCACCGCCGCCGGGCGACGATGGAGGCGCTGATGGCGGCGTTCAACGCCCGCGATCTGGAGGCGTTGATGGCCTGCATGGCCGGGGATTGCGCCTTTCACACGGCGGCCGGGCCTGGCGTCGAAGGGAAGGTACATCGGGGTAGCGAGGCTGTCCGCGCGGCCTATGCGGCGATCTTCGAGACTTTCCCACAGGCCGAGTGGGGCGAGGGCGCGCATCATGTGGCAGGCGACGCCGGCCTGTCGACCTGGCGCTTTCGTGGCACGACGCGCGAGGGCGCTGCGGTGGATGTGCGGGGCTGCGATGTCTTTGCCTTTGACGGCGATCTGATTGCGCTAAAGGACAGCTACCGCAAGGCGCGCGGCTGACCTGCCAGGCCGGGATTTGTCGACGACAGATCGTGTCCATCAGCGGGTGTAGCGGATGAAGGGGGTCAGCTTTCCGATCCGGTCATAGAGCCGCCGCCCGGTTGCGTTGAAATCCTGCGTCAGCCAATAGACCGCGGGCGTGCCGTTTGCGTCCGCTGCGGCATAGACCGCCTCGATCAACTTGCGCCCAAGGCCGGTGCCACGGGCCGCCGGGTCGACGTAGAGGTCCTGCAGGTAGCAGACATTCTCGATCTTCCAGCAGTGGCGGTGGAAGAGATAGTGGGTCAACCCCATGGCCTGACCGTTGACATGGGCGATGAAGCCGTTGAAATCCTGCGGGTCCTTGCCCAGAAGGCGGGCGAAGGTGCTGGCATAGACCGTCTCGGGCACCTTGGTTTCGTAGTAGTCGAGATAGCCTGTCCACAGCCTGCGCCAGTCGGTTTCATCAGCGGCGGTCAGCGGGCGGATCGTGACGTCGGGCATTGGGCCTCCGGATAGTGATGCCGGCCCCGCGTGTGCGGGACCGGCTTTGCCTGGCGGTCAAGCTTACTTCATCAGGTCAGCAACCGGAATGGCTGCCGAGATCGTCCATTCGTCCACCACGGCGGGTTTGCCCGCATTGGTTTCGACGATCAGGTAGCGCGCCTGGTTCTGGTGGTGGATTTCCGGAGTGAAGGTGCGCGGGCCGAAGAGGGTGGGCTCGCCGTTCATCTTCTCAAGCTCTGCCACCACGGCCGAGGCCTCGGTCGTGCCGGCACGTTAAACGGCCTTGGCCCAGACGTCGATCATCACGTAGCCCG